>PLXB01000061.1 GCA_003151215.1 Ignavibacteriota bacterium | reverse complement strand
TCGCAAGGCTTCGTACAGGTATCGCACGGCTTAGGTGAAACAGGGTCCTTCTTGCAGGAGGTAAAGATACTTCCTGCAAGCGTGAATCCTATCAATATTATGGGCAATATTTTTCTCATCTTATTGTACCGATACTACACGAGTTGAGATCACTTCATTCCCATATCTCATTCTAAGAATATAGGTCCTCGGCATTAATCCGTCTGCTTTCCATAACATCTGATGCCTTCCATCGGTGTATCTGAGTTTGTTACCTTAGATAGGTATTCAAGAGGCATAAATAAGGGAGTATGTTTTAAGGCTTTCTTGTCCCAACCGCTACCCAGCATTGTCCATTCTTTACTCCGATAACGCAAGCAGTATTGCCGAGCATGGAAAAACCAGAACTATAATAATCATTGTTTGAATAATCAAATAATGTAGTATACTGTTTCCATGTCTTTCCGTTCCAATGAGCAACAAAACCCCAAGGACCAATAACAAAATAGTCGGTTGTCGTACCGCCTCTGGGACCAATTCCAATAAAAGAACCATCGCTTTCCTTATTTGGAATTAAACCGCTATCGCTTTTCCACCCCCCATTATCCATTTTATGAGCTAAAATTCCGCCCGATGTTGCAACGAAATGATGTCCGGCACTATCAAATGCCCAGACTCCATTGAAACCACCGGTTGCGTTAATGCCTTTTGTGAGTGAAAGATTATCTTCCTGCCAGGACTGACCGTCATAATGAGTAAGAATCGTCTCACCTGTAGAAGTATTATATCCACATGCCCAAACATCACTGCTGCTCGTACCCCACACTGAACGCAAATCCTTTACAGTGTTTGACGTCATAGTATCGAAGCGTGATCCATTGAAGTGGTAAATACTTCCCCCGTTACCAACAAAGAAAATATTATTGCTTGAAGTACCCCAACAAGCATTATCTGATCCCGGTCGAAAATCATCAAAATGATGTCCGTCAGTAGTGTGTAAGGCTGATCCCCCATCTACCAGCCAAAAATCTGTTTGACTGAAGGCGAAAATACTGCATCCGTTTAATGCAAAATTTAATGAAGTATTCGAGCCGTTTCTTATTGCATCGATCATTTGAAAACTTGTTCCATCGAAATGCCACAGGCTATTTCCGCAGATCATTATATCATTCGGACTAAATAGCCATACACCGGTAGGATTTGTCTCACCAGGAATCTTATTAATGTATTCTGCCCAGACGAAAGCATGAGCAACTGAATCACGGATATGGGTAAGGGAATCCTGATTAATATTGCAAGTATCGCAAGGCTTCGTACAGGTATCGCACGGTTTAGGTGAAACAGGGTCCTTCTTGCAGGAAGTAAAGATACTTCCTGCAAGCATGAATCCTACCAATATAACTGGCAATATCTTCATATTCTATTGTACCGATACTACACGAGCCGAGATCACTTCATTCCCGTATCTCATTCTAAGAATATAGGTCCCCGGCATTAATCCCTCTGCTTTCCATAATATCTGATGCCTGCCGTCGGTATATCTGCGTTCTTTGCAAAGATACCCTAAGTCGACTCCGAGCATATTATACGCCTCAATAGTAACATCACCGGTGACGGGTATTTCAAAAAAGACGTTCACTTCATTTTTGAAGGGGTTCGGTGATGCCGTCAGCGTTATATCGCTAATGCCCGAAGCCTGTAAAGCATTTGTCTCGGTTCGTTTATCGGAACCGGGCACCGATGAAAGCCTTTTCGTCGTAATGATGCTCTGCGGAATGGCAGAAGTATCATCCATCGAGCCCGATACTCTATGAAACACGACATATCCCATTTGGTTGCTATCCCGGCTGATCGTGATCGTCCGTAAATCGCAATGAATCCTCATGGCAGAATCGCAGATTACCATGCTATCGACCCGAAGTTGGAATGCGCCTGTTGTATCGTAGAAATCCAGAGCATATTTCAGCGTATCGAACCGTGATTTATAGACACTTTCGTTCGAAGGTCGAATCCATGCGCAGTACCTGAACGATCCGCTTGATGGAAGCGTGAAAGGAATCGACTGCATGAAATAATCTCTGGCATGATGCGAATCGACCATCATCGAATCTCTATCCTGAAGATCGAATTCGCTGAAGCCTCCTCCGTTATCTACGGCAAGTTCTCCGAATCCGGATTCGACTCTGAGTTCGCTTGCCGAATCTTTTTCGGGCAATGCATGGTAGCCCCAAAGGCTGTCATTGGCTCCGAGTTTGAACGTACCCGTATATCCCGATACTAATGTTCGCGGCTCGCTTCCGTATCGCGTAAGCGCCATCCGATAAAGATCGGAGTCGATCTTCGACGGAGTGACGGCGATCTGCGGATCTTGTACACCGGAGAATGCAACACCGAGAGGAAATGATAATCTGTTTGTACTTGCATCGAATGCCCAATGAATCACTTCGCCACCCCTCAAGCCTTCATTGACAAGGGAGTACCAATAATTATGCTGCACAAGCCCCGTATCGACCTTATGGTATTTCGAAACTTCTATGCTTGGTTTCCAGAACGGGTTATTGGTATCCAAAGAGGTCAGATAGTTCAGATTCATCCATCCGCCTCCCTGACTATAACCGATTTCTAATCCCTGATGCCGGAGGCTATCGGGAGTATAGACCGATTCGTATGAAAGCATGACCTGATAGATAGTGCCGCCGCTCCAGGTAAGGCGCTCACCCGTAATACAAGGTCTCTGGTTGCGAAGGGAAAAGTAATTCAGCTTCCGAGAGACATCGGAAAGAGGCAGTATTCCATAGCTGATAACAGGAGTTGCATGCGCTGAGTCCGATACCTGAAATTCCTGCGCAAAAACATCAGTAATAGTTGTATCATGCCGGACCCAGTATGAGATCCTTCGCACAGTATCATAAACATACATACTGTCATAAAAAACTGTCGTATCCTGCTGCCATGCTACCCAGAAGTTAGAAGTGGATGAAATCGCAGCGCAAACATTGCACGTATCGATACAGATAGTCGGATACCGCGCATGTTTTGAAATTCCGACTTTAATGATATTTGAGAGTATCGGGCTGGTACCGCTAAGCCCCCAGCTTGCTGCCCGGATGTGAATGCCGCTATCTGCCGTTGCCCATGCCATCACATCGATCGGATCGGAAAGGAAATCGGTCGAAGCAATCGAAGGGGTGGCAAAAGTAATATCGTCGAGATCGCTGATATTTGCTGCACGGGCGCGGCCCAATGTATCGAGCATGGCAAGTTTTATCTTCATGCTATCGTCATCTTCATAGATATAATGATATTTTTCAGGCTGCATAGAATGATAACCCACTGCCGGATAATGATTATGATTATCATTCCACTTCGAAAGCAGTTGGTCCGGCTGCCATGTAATATCTCCGTCGCCTGTTCCCGTCCGCGTTCCGATGGATGTATATATTCTCCCGGCAGAAGTGTAAACAAACCGGAACATTCGTCTGCCTGAGCCATCCTTTCCCAGGTAGTAAAGTTTGCGCTGATTATTACAGCAATTTCCGCTATCTCCCGGATTGCCTGAATCTGTAAATGCTGCCATGTGTGTTGTGTAGCGTGCAGTATATATTGCGCTGTCTTTACCAAAGACGATTCCGGGATTTTTTGAAAAAAGTATTTTCGTAGAGTCTGGATCTTTTAACCAAACTAAAGTATCTCCTGATACCGTCGTATCGTTCGTTGTCCATTCAAGGAACGACCAATCGCCTAAGCCAGCCACAGTATCCTTCGATACGAATGTTCCTGCTTTAATAGTGCTAAAGGCATTGAGGGCATAGATAGGCTTATTATTTTCCCGCCGAGGATTCTGTAATAAAAATATTCCACCATAATGTTCTGAATCCACACCCTGACCTCTGTGGATATTCAATACATGCGGCAAGAAAGGACTTGACTTTGCCAATGTATCTTGTACGTTAGTCAATGTTACAGAATCGACAAGGAATGGATCTTTCACTCTGACTTTTCCATTGCTGCCAGTCCCGCCCAAATCGGTTTTGATAACGATGTTGTGTGCAATTGAGTCTGTGCTGATTTGGGAAAATCGTCCGATAAGTATAGAAGCAAGAGGATTTATTTGTCGTTTAAAATTAAAAGTGATACCAGGCGTTGGAAATGATCCCTCTCTCCAATTC
>PLXB01000475.1 GCA_003151215.1 Ignavibacteriota bacterium | reverse complement strand
ACCGCTGATGATGATTCACGGCGCGACGGTTCACGATACACTCGGCCCGCGAGTATGCCTCAATTTTGCCGGAGGACTTATTGCACCCGGCAGAGTAATTAACCGCCCCTCGGCACCCGCCCATGCGTTCTTTGCCGATCCCGGAGTGAACACCGACGGCGGTTACGAAGACAACTACATCGGCGCTGTAAACCAAATGGGGATTCAATGCCACTGGCGCAGCGACTCCGAGCACTATTACATACGCGACCAAAGAAAATTCGATGAGGATATAGAAGAGAACACGCTTGCAACCGAAGACGTGTATATCTCCGATGGAACGAGTCACGGCGGCACAGTAGGCGCGACTGTTTTGCCCGGGAAGACGATGACAATGTGGACTGACAGCAGTGTAGGACTTTTCTATACTTATAGTAAGGTATGCACACTTAACTTTCCAAGTTCCGGCATTAGTTATGACACAATGGAACTTGTTGTTGGAACAGGGTCTGGAAGCCCTACAAAATTTGTCACAGTCAATGTTGCTGCAATGAATTCATTTTCTAAATCCCAGGCCATCCATGTAAAGCCGCTCTCATCTATTGAATGGGAATCCGCAGATCATGGTCTTGTATCCGACGGATGGGGCATTAAGCTCGAAGGTACAGGTGCAACTATTAGCGGTGGCAGTCATGGCTACCCTTCCTCCATTTCATCCCCTGCATTTCTAAATCTTCATTCCTCTGGAGATATTACAATTGGCCCAAATAGTCTGATCTTAGGAAACAATAGTATTATCACTTGCAAACACGATCAAAGTCGAGATACGAGCATACATTTTGGGGTTTCCACATTAACGGTGAATGGTGGGTGTTCGCTAACTAATTGTATTGTCACTAATGACGATACGAGCAGTGCGGACCAATTCGTACAGCTAGTGAGTGTGTTGGATTCGACAAATACGACGGCGACGGATTCTATTACCAATACACTCTTTCGAGGAGGAGTCGTTTCAGTTTTGCCAAGTAGCTACGATCCGTCGGTTTATAGATTTCCATTTTCAATCTCAGGAGGGAAGTTTGATGATGCTACAATAAAAGGGAAAGTGGGTTACAAGNNAGCAACCTGCGGCTATCAATTTCTATCTCGAAAACGATGGGGATACAGACAGCGACGATCTGCTAAATTGGGACTACATCACGATAGCCAACAATAAATTTAAGCAATTAGCAAGCGGTGGGGATGGAATACTCATTCAGGGGTATTCATACCATTCCAATGTAATGGAACACATCCATATCGTTGGAGATACTTTTAACTACGACGAATATCCATTTCCTCACGCGGCGATTGAGCTTCAAAACTCCGAAGGTTTCATTCAGGGTAACCAAATTACGGGAAGCTCATACCATTATGGGATTATCGTAACTGGTGCCAGCGTATGGGCAGCCGCGCACACGAAATCACTTTTCTGTACAAATAAAATAACAAGCGCCAGTACTGCCGGCATTTCGACTGATAACACGCAAGGTTACTGCAAAATGAACTTCGTTAATGTATCAGGTACAGGACACACATGCGGTTCGAAAGACCTTGCTCACATAATATTTTCAAATTATGACGCAAGTGGTGGAAATGGCCTTTCTATCACAGCAAATAGCGCCGAAACTGACCTTTCTGGGGTGCATTCGGATTATTTGCATGCACATGATGAGGATTACGCTGCATTCGATACTATTGAGGGTAATGCGAGTCACGGAGTTGCACAGATAACACTTGTTAATAGTGCGAATGTCTATCTCGGCTATGGATTACAAGTTTCATACTCCGTCGGGGGATGGCATTGGTCTGATTGGTCTAGAAATAATATTGTCGGTTTAACAGGATCTGGCGCTTGCGGTGGAAGTATTCTCTATAACGTGCCGCTTATCATTGGCGACAATGGACATTCAGTAACGGACATCGGGAACATATCGAGGAATTTTTTCGGTGATTCGACTATACTTCCGGAGAATAGCACACTCCCCGGATGTATTGGTACTCCTGAGAATCTTGGAACTCCCTCAAGCTGGAGAGTGAGTGATGCATCGCATGTTCTTGCCGATGGAATTTGTTATAACGCAGACTCTAATAATTTTACTACGTGGCAGAATCGAGTGCCGGGTTCTATTGATTGCGAGGAATCGCTGCCGCCGATGACGAAACAGAAAGGAGCTAATCCTCAATCGATACTGGCTGACACATCATGTCACGATAAATTTGCAATGGGAGTTGGTTTAGAAGAGAATAATGATACTTTACCTTTGGCTTATAAAATTCTTAAATCATATGCTGAGACTTGTTATGATTCCGGTGCAGCGTGGCATGTATTCACTTATCTTGATGCTACCGTTCAGGATGTTAGTTCTGATCCATCCCGCTTTGTTAATTATCGAGAATGGTTGAAATCCATACTCTGGCTAAATCGGAACGATCTNNATATTATATACAAAGTGTTAATCGCTGTCCGATGGATAGCTCTCTTTATAAGCAAAATGACAGTGGCACACGCGCAACTCAGAGAAAAAATTGGCTTGATACGGTGATGCAATACCATCATGGCGATACAATTAATTTCCCCGAAGATACAACTCTCCCCACCCGCGAACAGCTTGGTATGGAAATCCTTCGCGGCCCACCAGCAGATGTTAAGAGTATCGCTCCATCGCCAACAGGCATCGGCCCCCTCACCGCAAGCGAAAATCCATTTAAGAAGGAGACGACCGTTTCCTTCGAGATGGGTGAGTATGCTTATGTCAGCTTCCAAGTTTTCGATCTCTTAGGTAAAATCGTGCAGGGTGATTACAAAGGCAGCGTAATCGGGCCGGGTGAGCACAGCTTCATTGTCGATGGATCGAACTTACCAAGCGGGACATACTACGCTCGCATTACAAGTCCGATTGGCGAGACTCGGATGATAAAATTGGTGAAGGAATGAAACCGGTCATTATTGTTTCGCAATCAATGAAAAGGGTTTGCAGGAAGCAAGCCCTTTTTCTTTTAGAATACTCAAAAATTAATTATTTCAAAAATTTTCTCTGTGCCACATTATGGGCTTCTTTGTGGCAGGGTTGTTGTTAAGAATACCAAGAGGAAAGCATTTGCCGTGTGAAGCTCAAAAAAGTGATGAATACAGCAATATTTTCTTAGCACTTGTTATGTTAGGCTCTAATAAGAAGATAAGGAGAAACACATTATGAACGATCAA
>PLXB01000078.1 GCA_003151215.1 Ignavibacteriota bacterium | reverse complement strand
GGGTGCGCAAGACAGATCGGACATGTTAGAGAATTTGGCGGTGCGCCAAACGCCGTCGAGCATGTACAAAATGCCTTCGACTTCGTCAGCATTTGTGCATGGACTTCCAGCCCGATCACAGGTTCATATTTTTCCAGTAAAGTTGGATCAATCATAATGTAAGGGTAGGACAACAGTTCCGATGCATCGTCCGTTTCGGAAATGCTACTCTGCCCGGCAATCGGTAGTAAAAGTAAAAGCGTATGCACCAAAAGATGGTGAATCACTTGATAAGCGCAGAACGAAGGGGCCAAATTTTGAATTATTGATAATATTATACATTCGCGGCTCTTTCACAAGCAAAAATGTTTTTCCGTTCTCTTCTGAAATATCCTCGCCACGATCTTGTTTTGCGATGGGCTTGCCATCCTGCTCAACCATTACCTTGAACTCTGCTTGAGCTTGGGGATGAATAACGACATTTGCTTCCTTCGCCTGATAATTGATAACGAGACTCGACGGGTCTATTCCTTCAGGTGTTGCAAATTCACGAGCAATCTTCCATGCTCCGTCAAAGAAGAGTTTATCTTCCTGCAATTTTTTCGGAGCCCTAAAGTTTGTTACTTTNNCTTTTCCGAATTACCGATTTTATTCCTTGCAAAGCCTATATACGTTTCCGGAGTTGGGCGATAGCATACCGATCCGGGTTTATCGGAGGCTCGAACTACTGCCGTCAATTCCGGTAATGAGACCGTACTGTCACGTTCGAGCAATATCTTTTGTAAGAAAGCTTCGAATTCCTGATACTCGCCTTCGCCGGTATGAGTCGTACGCAAAATTCCATCTTTATCATACAGATATTTTGCCGGCCAGTACTCATTATGAAGCAAATTCCAAATCTCTGCATCGTTATCTGCAATATTCGGATATTTCAGACCAAACTTGTGAATGGCTGCCTTTAGATTTTCAGGAGTTTTCTCGAAATCAAATTCCGGTGAATGAACGCCAATAATAACCAATCCTTTATCTTTATATTTCTCCGCCCATGATTTGATATATGGTAAAGTGCGAATACAATTGACGCAAGTATAATCCCATATATCAAGAAGAACAACTTTACCCTTGAGCACAGAGGGACTCAATTCGGCGGGAGTTACATTGTAATATCTCTCCGCAGAATAATTTTGGGGCAACAACGGCATGTGCAAATGATCTTTCCCCTGGTCATCTGTCTCCGCAGCCAGTTTTGCAATTTCCGGAGAAAGCTGGTTTTTCGCCGAATGCATAGCATCCGGTTTTCCGCAGCCAGATAAAAATAAAATTGTTATAAGGGTGTAATAAAATTTCATATCCATTGACATTATGAAGATGGTTTTCCTTTTGAAACAAAAGGATTGCCTTCGATAAAAAATCTCCACTGTTTCTCCACTCCGACCGTGATCCCCACACGAGTTGTAACTCCAATTTTTTCCCTTTTGCCCAATTTGCCTCGCGTCAGGAAAAGATCGTCGGAAGTGATGAGATCAATACCGTTCTGCTCTCTGTTTATCCCAAACCCTTCACAGAGCTTTCCGGGACCAGAAAGCAAGTCTTTTTCATTATGCGCTTTCTTTCTACGTCGAAACATTTCCTCTGTTCCGCTTATAGGTTCGAGAGCGCGAATGAGAATGGCTTCGGCTCCGTCGACAAATCCAGTGACGACATTTGCACAATAGTGCATTCCATACGTGAAATAAACGTACGCAAAGCCTGCTTCCCCAAACATGATCTTATTTCTCTCTGTCATTCCGCGAAATGAATGACTTGCAGGGTCACTCTGGTGATAAGCCTCGGTTTCGATAATTCGTCCGATCATTTCGATATCGCCAAGTCGGCGATGAACATATGCTCCGAGTAATTCGCGAGCTACTAAAGTTACTTCGCGTTCGAAGAAGGAACGCTCGAATCGTTTTTCTAAAATTCTACTCACTCTTCCACTTTGTTTTCTCTAAAAGAACACGGAGTCCGGCAATATCTGTTATCGGAAGTTCACAAGTTTGATTTGTACAAAAATAGATCGTGGGTTTACCTTCTTTTGCCTGAAGACTTTTAATAAAATCACTCACTGCATGTGTATTCGAATTAACAACTACTTTTCTGGGAAGATAATATTTGGCAAGTTCGCTTCGCATTGGATCATATATCTCGCCGGAAATTTCACCGGCAAATACTATTTCTGTCGGAGCGAAGTGATGCCATTCCATTCCGACCAGCATTTCCGGCATAGTATAAGGGTATTTAGCAAGTTTGGCGGCGAAATAAAGCAGCGTTCGTTCGGCTTTTTCTTTATATAACTGATTATTCGTTATTGCATGAAACTTCAGAAGATTCAAAACGCTGATGGAATTCCCGCTTGGCTCTGCCCCGTCATAATCATTTTTAATACGGATAATTATATCACTCGCTTGGCGGCTTGTAAAATATCCCCCATGCTTATTATCGTAAAGAAATTCATCTTGTTCGTTTTGAAGCGTGATCGATCTATCGAGCCATGATTGATCAAGCGTCATTTCATAAAGCTCCAGAAATCCTTTTATAAGAAAAGCATATGTATCCACTGTAGCATCGAAGCGCGATTCTCCGTCACGCCACCTGTGAAGGAGCTTTCTTGTTTCATTATATAATTTCTGCCAAATAAAGGTCGCAGATCGAAGAGCAGCATCTCTAAACTTCTTCTCATTAAGGATCTGCCCGGCCCTGGCCAAAGCAGCTATCATCAAGCCATTCCACGAAGCAAGAATTTTATCATCAAGATGAGGACGAATTCTTTTTGAACGTGCTTCGAAAAGCGTTCGCTTCGATCCACGAAGCATTTCTTCCAGAACTGCAATTTCTTTATTGAATTTATCAGCTGTTTCTTCTAATGTATGTTTGATCTCGATGACATTCTTTCCATGTTCCCAATTCCCGGTTTCCTCGATGCCAAAGCGGAATGCAAATATTTCCGCATTTTCGGTACCGCGAAGTTCTGTTATTTCGGCGACAGTCCATATATAATATATTCCCTCAACTCCTTCTGAATCTGCATCAAGAGCACTATAAAACCCGCCCTCCGGATGTAATAACTCACGGAGGATAAATTCACAGATTGACTGCGTTACATCTGCATAAAATTTTTCACCGGTAATTTGGTATGCATCGAGGTAACTCTGTATAAGCTGTGCCTGATCATACAGCATTTTTTCAAAATGTGAAACGCGCCAGTATTTATCAACTGAATAGCGATGGAATCCGCCTCCGATCTGGTCATTTATGCCGCCTCGGGCCATGTGATCTAAGGTAAAGAGAGCCATCTCCTTCGCACTCTCATCACCGCTTATCGAATAGTGATTGAACAAAAAATCAAATTGAACGGGACGCGGGAATTTCGGTGCATTCCCGAATCCGCCATTGATTTCATCAAATGTTCGTTCGAAAAATGACATGGCTGAATCGCCGAGAGTTGGTGAAAGTAATTTAGGGACACTACTTTCTTCTTCAGCTCCTTTTTCGATCACTTGGGTTAAGCCTTCGCTCGAACTGATCAGTTCGTCTCGCTTCGTTTGCCAAAGTTCTGTTATGCGTTCCAGAAGCTGCCTGAAACTTGGTTTGCCGTATGCGGGCACCGGAGGAAAATATGTACCACAAAAAAATGGTTTGAGGTCTGGGGTGAGCATTACTGTCATCGGCCACCCACCCGATCCTGTCATCGCCTGTGTCGCTGCCATATAGATCGCATCGATATCCGGGCGCTCTTCCCGGTCAAGCTTGATCGAAACGAAATGTTGATTCAGAAATGTGGCAAGTTCTTCATCCTCAAAGCTCTCTCGCTCCATTACATGGCACCAATGACATGTTGAATATCCGATAGAAAGGAAGATCGGCTTATTTTCCTCACGCGCCTTCTCGAATGCTTCGTCGCCCCAAGCGAACCAATTGACAGGGTTATAAGCATGCTGCAGGAGATAGGGCGAGCGCTCGCCAATAAGCCTGTTCGTTTTTTTCCTAGGATTGTTCATTGAGGGTAACGGGTGTTCCGATGTGAAACTAATTCTCTCGGAATATCGGTAACGACAGCGCTCGCACCTTCGTGAATCGCCAGATCGAACCCTTCGGTCGACGAAATAGTGTAGATCGAAAGGAAGATATTGTGCTTCTTGATGTCCTTGCGAAATTCATCCGTGATTTCACTGAGCATGCAGGCAAAAGTTGTTGCGTGAGCAAATTGCATTATTTCCGATGGCAGCATCGCCCCAACCGGATTGGGGGTGATCACGGGAGAAACAGACCTTCCGTTAAAAAAAGTAACGATATCGCTTGTCGGACAGATGATAACAGATAGACAGTCCCACGGCAATGCATGGATATAATCGAATCGAAACGAGGAGTAAAGCGACCGGTCGTGCATATCGTATTTCCTCACAAGTCCGACAAGCGGGTGAACAAAACGGCTCGGATGATAACCGGAATAGTCCTTCATCTCGATGTTCAGATACGCTTTTCCGGCAGCATGGCGCAGCACTTCTTCAAATCTTGGCAACACATCGGCATCCGATTGCAAGAGAAGATCGTCATATGTTCTTTGCCAAATGGGCTGGCGATCTCCCTTGGCAAGAACATCATCATGATGGCAGATAAGGACTCCGTCGCTTGTCATCTGCACGTCGATCTCGATCATCTCCGCACCGGTTGCAAGTGCAGCATCGACGGCGCCGATACTGTTCTCTACGGCGCCACGCGAGGTATCTCCACGATGAGCTCAGATCATCGGTTTCGATTTGAACGGGTATTCCTTCAGGGGTAGCAATGCCATTCGATTATGAAAAAATATTTCGCACTCCTCTTAAAAATACTTCCGTCGGCATTCGTTTTTTATTCTCACGTTGAACATTCAACAATTCTACCGCAGTTGTTGCTGTGCCGACGAATAATCGCGTGTTATCCTGCGAAACATGATATATACCAGGAGAAAGTTTGGTATGCATGTCATGCTGAATTGCCGAGAGAAACACTTTTAACCTTTCACTATTGGGAAGTATTGCAACGGCAGTAGGATACGGAGAGAGTCCGCGAATCTTATTATGTACTTGCTCCGCCGATTTCGTAAAATCAAGGAAGCAATCATCGGGGAATATTTTCGGAGCGGGAGTTGCCCCCTCATTACTTTGCGGACGAGGTATGAGAGTGCCGCTTGCAAGACCTCTAATAGTATCCAACGCCAACCTTGCGCCAANNGTGCCTGCATGACTATATTTCCGGTAT
Source organism: Ignavibacteriota bacterium (assembly GCA_003151215.1). Next base: position 3,751 of record PLXB01000078.1, on the reverse strand, counting down.
CGACTTTATCATCGAGCAAAAAAGTCGTTACGCCGGTTTCCCTTTCTCCATTCATGATCGCCCAATTCATCGGTGCAGCACCCCGATATTTTGGCAAAAGAGATGTGTGAATATTAAAAGCGCCGAATGGTGGCATCATAAACACATCTTTAGGCAAGATCTTAAAAGCAACAACACAAAAGCAATCTGCGTGAAATGCCCGTAGTTCGGCAAGAAATTTTTCATCGCGAAGTTTTTCAGGAACAAGAACCGGAATACCTAACTTCTGCGCTGCTTCCTGCATTATCATAGGACGAGTTTTTAATCCCCGTCCTTGCTGCTTTTCAGGAGTTGTTACGATTGCTATAATATTCTCTCCCGCTTTATAGAGATATTCGAGAATATATGCGGCAAAAGCCGGCGTACCGAAGAAGATGATTCGCAAGCCCGATGGTTTCGTGTCGATCAAGCAAGTTTGGATTTTAATTGCATGATTGCGGGTACGGGACTCGGATCCACACTCTCAAGAAGCGCCAGATAATAACTCGTCCAATCAGCAAGGGAAATAAGGCTGAAGATTCTGGCAAGAGGGGATCTCCCTTGTGCCGTAAATTCTTTTATTTCAACTCCCTTGCTCAAAAGAACATCGCGTACTATATCAAATCTTTTTATTACTTTGGGATGCTCATCGAGTGGCGAGCGCAGAAAGATCACCTGGAATTTTTCCTGCATCGTATGCGGGAAATCCCAACCGTTTATTTCATTGTGGTTCATCTCGGGCAAAACATTTCCGAATGCAACATGCTTCGAATTCTCCTGTATCTGTCCCCGCCAGCGAATGTTGACGGAATCGAAAAGAACGCTTGGCGAATAAATAACAGGAATTTTCGAAAGGAGCGTATGAGCAAGCATATTCGCATGATTCGCTTCCGTCAGATTTGATGCACCATATTCTTTTACAAGTTTATCGAGCGTATCGGCAGCATCACTAATATTAGCCGGCTCGCTGGAAGTAAATCCGATCTTCTCCAAAATCAAAAGCACCGGCACGAATGAATATGCTAACGCCGCGCGGGGTTGGAAGCCTATCGGTAAAATAATAACCGGAAGTTTATGTGCGGCCGCAAGACCTTCAAGTTTCCCCCCCGTCGTGATACAAATAACCTTCGCTCCGCGCTTAACTGCGTCAGCGAACATCGAAAGCGATTCTTCTGTTGAGCCGGAATAACTGGAAACGATGACAAGCGAATGTTCATCTACAAATCCTGGAAGATCGTATGTACGGTTGATCGTAAATGGTATGGAAAGATTCGAGAGTAAATATGACCGTACTAAATCTCCGCCGATCGCTGAGCCGCCCAGGCCTGCCACCACAATATTTGCTATATCATTTTTTTGCGGAAGAGAGAACGAATTCAGCGCTTGATTTGTACGAATCACTGCATCCCGCAAATGGCCGCCCATTCCGGCGATGGCATCGCCCATCTTCTCTTGATCGAGGGAGTGAATAACCTCTTTCGTTACACTAAGGGTAAAACTCATGAATAAAAGAATGAATATATGTAAAATGAGAACATAGTTGATAATTATTCTCGTTCGTTATGCAATGTATACTTCCAACGACGATCAATTCCTACTTCCCAAACGATTTTCTGAATTCTTCTAATTTAGCAAATCGATTATTCGTGTTTTCCGCAGCTTCCTTATCACGTCCGTGAAGCGTTTCGATATCGACAGTCATATCAGGTTCGAAACTGAGAGCGAGATCGAGAAATTTCTTTGCTTGATCGGATTGCCCCTGCTTGAGGAGAAACTGCGCTCTATCTGCGAGTGGGAATGCTTGGAGCCATCGCGCATTGTCCGTATAATAATCTCGCTGGCGATAATTTTTGTCATTCCACTGAACTTGCGGAAGCGGAGCATCAAAGGATGAATCATGCGAAAGGAAGCGGTATGCTAATCCTGAGGCAAAGGGTTTGAAACTCGGAGCAAAAAGCTGATCACGCTGCTCAACAACTTCCGGCGAAAGAAAAATAGGGCGGTCCTGATTCCGTGAGACCAATGCTTCGGTAAACGCCGTGTAAGTTTGTGCGATAGCTTGCCCGTCATAAGGCTCCCCCTTATCAAAGCGAACCAAGTAGGGCATAAATGCCGAAAGCTCAGGCTCGGCACGCTGCATTACTTCAGGGAAACGTTGCTTCAAGACATTAAAATACCACGGCCTGTCCCGAAGCATTGCAACATCTATCACAAATATATCAGGGCGGATACGTTCGACAAGCTGATAATAATATGCTCCACTTGCCCAAAAATCCCAACTTGATGTAAAAATGATGGCGTCTTTCGGCAGATTGCGCAGCATGTTTTTCGTATAATCTTCGACAAAATAATTTCCGCTTTCATCGACATCTTTGTAATGTGCAGCAACTTCAATACCTCCAAAAATTAACGCACATACAGTTAACCCCACAGCAAGATCGACCTTCAACTTTTCATTTGCGATTCTCAGAAGCCAGACAATGCCGAAGCTCATTGTAATAACTGAGGCAATATAAGCCGTAAGAAAATACGGATTGATCTCAAGGATATCAAAATTGATCGAATACAAAAGAGATCCAAAGAACAATAGTAATACAAATGGAAGCAAATGTGCCTTCCCTCGGCCCGAAGAGCTAAGCAATGCATACAGACCACAAACAACAAGTATGACTCCGAGAACTGTAAATTCCTCAGGATATTTTCCCCAAAAGTATGGCCAGTTTTTTCCCGGAGCTTCTTTAGTAAACATCCATATTTTATATTGTCCTCCCGTGAAATGTCTCATAAAAGATCCGAGGTCAACCGGATGTCCCCAATCCATTATCGGATATTGCGACGAGCGGATCGGGAAATAAAGATAAGGGAGTAAACCGATAATAAATGGAATTGACAGTTTCAATATACGGACCCATGCGTCACGCTTAAATCCAAAAGCTGCGAAAAACATATAGAAACATGCCGGAGCAAGAAGGACCGTTGTTAAATGATTTGAGAAACACAGACCCAGTGTCAGAGCAAATAAAATTGACTGTCTGCCGAATTTTTCTTTGTCTATTCGCAGCATTCGGAAAAAGAATGTCAAAACCATAGGGACTATGAAGCAATGGATCGGATAAACCTCGACCGAAGTCGCTGTATCCCACCATGTTGCGCTGAAAGCCATTGCAAGTCCGGCGAAAATTCCGACAGCAACGGATTCCATCCTTTTCTTATCGCTGATAATTTCTCCAGGAACAGGAGGCTGCGCAACTATTTTTTTTCCTCTCTGCGGTTGAACTTTTCTTTTCTTTTTATTCACCCAATAGAGATAGAGCTCGGATAGAAAAAAGACCATCCCAGCGCTTCCCAATGCGACAAAAAAAGCTGACATGATATTAACTCGCGTAATGACATGCTCAGCAATCGGAAGATTTGCGAAAAGATAACCGATCATGCAAAAAAGCGGATACCCTGTCGGATGGGCAATGCCAAGAGTGGCGCAGACTGTCGCAAGTTCGCCGCCGTCAATAAAAGGAACTGCCGGCGCCATCGTTTTGAGATAGACGATAAAGGAGATGAGGAATACAATGATAGCACCGAAAATGGGACGAGAAAACAATTTATGCATAGGCAGAAATTAATTGTCCTTAGTCATGAGCAAAAAAATGAAAACTTTCAACTTATATCTCATTTTGATTCTAATGCCTTCACTGCTAAATATGCCTGCATTGCAATGCCTGTCCTGAGTGCTTGA
>PLXB01000087.1 GCA_003151215.1 Ignavibacteriota bacterium | reverse complement strand
TTCCGATAAAGCCGCTAAACTTCGTGAATTGTCACTTGCGATCATGCTGCTCGCAGTCTACCAACTAAGCTAATAAAGGAGAGAACATCCATGAAACGTCGCGATTTTATTAAGACCTTGCCGCTTGGAGTTGCCGCGGCAGCCGTTCCGTTCAGCGTTGGAGGTTTATTCTCCGGTAAGGCATTCGGACGCTCACCGGCACTCGATACCCTGCTCAATACACAAACAGATACGAATAACGTACTTGTCATTATTAATCTACAAGGCGGTAATGACGGATTGAATACCATAATTCCGTTTCAAGATCCAATTTATGACGCTAACCGTGCCGATATCGGTTATGTTAGTTCATCAGATAAAGCATTGTTAACTCCATACACACCCCGTCCGGGGGGTAATCTTGCACTTAATCCGCCATTCGGAACCGATTTTTATAATATGTTCAAGGACGGAAAACTTGCTATTTTGCAGAATGTCGGTTATGCCAATCCGAACCGTTCGCATTTCCGAGCAACCGATATTTGGAATTCTGCAAGTGACTCAGAAATTGTCGTTTTCACGGGATGGATGGGGAGATACCTCGAAACACAAGTCCCGGATAATTATCCGTTGAGTATCCAGCCGGGAGACGATCCCCTTGCAATAGCTATCGATTACTCCACAACACTTATTTTCCAGGGCGGGAAATCGGTGATGGCTTCGGCAGTGATAGACCCGAGCAAATATAATGCTGCCGTTAACTATGCCGATGACACTCCGCCAAATACGAATGCCGGAGCAGAACTTGGCTTCGTACGATCGATTCTCACAGCATCGGATGCCTATGGCAAGCGATTTACGGAAGTATTTGCCGTAAACGGTTCAACGACGAACACGGTGATCTACCCCTCCGGTAATCCACTCGCCGTGCAATTGCAAAAAGTGGCATGGTGCATTAATGCAGGACTAAAAACACGAGTCTATTTTGTGACTCTCGGCGGATTCGATACACATGTAAACGAGAATACCAAAGATCCTACTCTCGGGCAGGGCCTACTCCATAAATATCTTGGTGAAGCAATATCCCTTTTCCAGAAAGATTTGGAAAATATGAGTCTCGCAGATAGAGTTATCGGCATGACGTATTCCGAATTCGGCCGCCGCGTCAATCAGAACGGCAGCCAGGGAACAGATCATGGCACTGCTGCGCCGATGTTCCTCTTCGGCAAACCTATCAATGGTGAATTATATGGAAATAATCCGAATCTCGATCCTGCAAAACTCGATATCTATGGAGATCTCATACAACAATTTGATTTCCGACAGGTTTACGCTGCATTGCTCACGCAGTGGTTCGGAGTTGACGATACACTTCGGAAGGCTATCTTGAATAAGGTGCCGGATTTCACGCAAATCCCTGATTTCAAAGATCCGAATCTGGGTTTTCAATTCCCTATCAACGGATCGAACACCGTACAGAATCTGATTCAAAATCCGGTTCAGGGAGTGGCTTCAGCTCAGACTGTTCCATTTAACCTCTACCAGAATCAGCCGAATCCTTTCACCGGAATAACGACGATAAAATTTGCTCTCTCAGAAGCAGGGCGCGTTTTGTTAGAAGTCTTCGACGGACGGGGTTCGCTTGTTTCCACGGTTTTGAATTCCTACATAGGACGCGGCGAAAACCAGGTAGTGTTCGACGGCAGAAATCTTTCCAACGGCACCTACTATTGCCGACTCGAAGTCTCCGGAGCAGTGCAAACCAAGGCGATGGTACTTTTAAAGTGATCCTGCATAAAAAATATAATAAAAAACCTCGATTCCAGAGTCGAGGTTTTTCATTCTAATATCCTGAAGGAATTACTTATTTTTATATGCTGTTTCTTTTGTATCCCTAATAGACTCCTCAATAATAAATTTCCAATCGTTATAAAAATACAGCTATGAATAAAACCGATAAACCAAATAGGAATACTAGCGACCCGGGATATCCCGTCTATCCGGCAGGTGAAGATATATATGCAAAAGCAATTGAGGAATCGGATATCAATCCGGAAGATATATCAACAAGGAAATCGCCGAACGATCTGCCTGGTATGCCAAATGAAAAAGGCTTCCGCGATGATATGACGGCAGAAGACCTCGATATTCCGGGAAACGATGACGACGAAGGGGCGCCCGGAAGCGGCAAAGAAGATGAAGAAAATAATTACTACAGCTTAGGGGGAGATGCTCATGAAGATCTCGAACAAGATAACAGCTAAGCTTCCTTATTCTTTCAATACAACTCTCGCATAAATAAATTTTTCCGTATGAACACAAACAGACTTTCTACTACGCTCGCTGCGGCATTAAATGCGCAGATGACAAAAGAAGCTCATGCTTCGCAAATATATTTATCCTTTGGCGCATGGGCTGCATCGGATGGATATGATGGTATTGCCAACTTTCTTTTTCGTCATGCTAATGAAGAGCGTAATCACATGATGAAAATATTTGAGTATATCCTGAAACGTGGCGCAAAAGTTAAAGTGTCCGCAATTCCGGCTCCCCCGCCCGATCCCAAAAGTATAAATGATTGCTTTGAGAAAGTGTTCTCACATGAAGTCGATAATACAAAGGAGATCTATAAATTAGTCAAAATGAGTTTCGATGAAGCTGATTGGGCTACATGGAATTTCATGCAATCGATGGTAAAAGAGCAGACCGAAGAAGAGACACTTGCCCTGGATCTCATTGATAAGGTCAGGATTGCAGGCGGGGAGAAAGCAAGCGGCGCTGCTTTATTTGATCTCGATAGAGAATTAGAGAATAGCCCCGACGACGCAAAATTGGCTCAGGATGTCACAGTAGAGAACCCTTAACCAACCCATTTTTTATTTCTTTCTCTTCACGGCTTTTTTTGCAGCTTCGATAATCGTCACGCTCGTAAGACCGAAGAGTGCCATAAGTTCATCGGGGTCGCCCGAGCCGCCAAATGTATCATGAACTCCGACAAATTCCATCGGAACGGGATGCTCTTTGACCAGGACTTCTGCGATTGCTCCGCCTAATCCGGCAGCGATCTGATGTTCTTCAGCGCTGACTACAGCGCCGCATTCTTTGGCAGCGGCGACTATTACTGCAGTGTCGAGTGGCTTGATCGTAGAGACATTAATTACGCAAGCCTCGATCCCTTCCTTTGCTAATTCTTCGGCAGCAACAAGTGCTTCCCAGACCATTGGTCCGCAGGCGCAGATCGCAACATCGTTTCCTTCGCGGAAAACTTGCGCTTTCCCCAGTTCGAACGGCGTATCATCTTTGGTGAACATCGGCGTATCGGTTCTTCCGAAACGGATATATGCCGGTCCGATATATTCTCCGATCGCAACAGTTGCTTTTTTTGCCTCAGTATAGTCGCATGGTACGACGAGCGTCATATTCGGAAGTACTCGTGTAATGGCGATCTCTTCAAGCACTTGATGAGTTGCGCCGTCTGGTCCTACGGAAATTCCCGCATGTCCGCCGCCGATCTTCACATTCGCATCATTGTAACATACCGATATGCGTAGCATATCGGTATTGCGGCAGGCTGCAAAAGCGCCATAACTTGCGAAGAAAGGGACTTTCCCGGAAAGTGCAAGCCCTGTTGCAATTAGTGTTGCAGAGGCTTCCATGATCCCGGCTGAAAAAAATCTGTCGGGGAATTTCTCCTGGAAATAGGACGTCATCACCGACCCTGTGATATCGCCACCTAAGACAACGACATTCTCGTATCGTTCGCCAAGTGTGACAAGCCCTTCGCCGAAGCCGAAGCGCGTGGCTTTTTTTCCGAGGAGTTCAAATTTTGGTATCATGCCGTTAGTATAAGCAACTGCTTCTTTGATTGGGGTAGTTTTTGTTGCAGTTTCCATTCTTAAATTCTTCTACGATTTTTTTTTTCTTCTTCAAGTAGCTTTTCCAAATCTTTCGCTTAAGCACAATAATATGATCTCCTTTGATCTCATATTTGTCCGGTCCTTTTGTAATAGTTTCGCTATCGGCGCTTTCAAGATAGTGATAGGCGTAATTCACCGTCACAAAATTCCCTTTTCGTGAAAAGTTAAGATATTCGAACGTAGTGAGAGGCGTACCGCCGCTCACATCCGATCTTACAAAACAATCCTGTTTGATAAACTGCTGAGCAGCCGCATCATCATAAAAATATTTTTTTAATAATGCTTTATGTGCTTCCGATCCTTGCTTGCCTAAACCAAGAGCCGTTGTCAACCCGCAGAATTCCGAATCGTTCGGCGAATCGCATAGAGTCCCTCCCGCTGCGCTATACCAAGCTGCTAAAGCACGAAGAGGCTCGTCAAGTTTCTTTATATCATCACTGAACTCGCGCGCACCTAATAATTTTTTTCCATTATCTTTCGTAATCAAAATAAATTTCTGCGTAGAGGCTTGGGAAAAACCTACGCAAGAGAAAAATATTATGATGAGAAAAAATTTCAATGCTTCCTCAATTTTTAATTTTCAAGCTCCGCCAGCGCCAACTCTGCCTGCTCCTTATTCGGCGGTTTGCCGTGCCAGCGGTAATCATCGTTCATGAAGCTGATCGGATGCCCCATATATGTTTCGGCAATGATACAGGTCGGTTTTTCTTTCGTGTTATGAGCTTCTTTCAATGCTGCCCGTATTTCCGGAATACTGTGTCCGTTAATAAAGAGAGTGTGAAATCCGAATGCCTTCCATTTATCGGCGACAGGATCGACTTCCATGACATCGGGATTTCTGCCATCGATTTGGCAATGATTACGGTCAACAATAACGCAAAGATTATCAAGTTTCCAATGCGCTGCAAACATTGCCGATTCCCATATCTCGCCTTCCTGCAATTCACCGTCGCCGGTGATGGAATAGACTCTTCTGTTATTTTTCGAAACGTGCTTATCTGCAAGCGCCATGCCTGCAGCAATTCCAAAACCTTGTCCCAGAGAACCTGTTGAAGTTTCAATTCCCGGAAGTCCCATATCACGTCCCGGATGTCCCTGAAGACGCGAATTCAGCTTACGCAAAGTTAGGAGCTCTTCCTTCTTCATGAAACCTGCATTAGCAAGTGTTGCATAGAAAACAGGAGCCATATGGCCTGCACTCAGGACGAACCGGTCGCGATTTTCCATCCAGGGGTTTTTCGGATCGTAATTCATGACGCCGCCGAAATAAAGCGTTGCCATGACATCCGAGATCCCAAGCGGGCCACCGGAATGTCCGCTCTTTGCTTCGACAAGTGAGCGGATAATATCACGCCGGATCTCTTTGGCAGCCGATGCAATATACTCATCCGAATTATCTTTCGAATTCTTAAAAGGAGTAAAATTTCCGTAATGATATTTAGTGATAAGTTCAGGACTGGGTACAGGTCGTTTCGGTCCGTGAAATCCGTTCTCGTTCGGATAAATATGAAATTTGAGTTCTGTCATTACTTGGTTTGAAATGATTGCGAAGCTTTAGTAAACAAAAAAGAATAAAGCGTCGTTCAGCAAAGTGGAAGTTACGACTGCCATATTCACTACCCTTAACTCAGTTGGAATAAAGAAAATAATAAAGAATTAGCCCTGCGTTTTTTAATCCTATTTGAGATTCCTTGCCGGCCAGTCGCTTACTCTTAAGAGGATTAAATTTATTCGTATATTCGCATTCTGAAATTGACATATTTCAGAGTATTTAGATAATCGATTAAGTTATAAGGTAATTTGTTTTCACTAACCCTAAACAAAATATGAAACATCTTCTCGTTCTATTATGCATTTCAATAGTACTTCTTTCTTCGTGTATGAAGAAAGATTCAGTTGCGACCGATTCATCGATGAAAGTGGATTCTACTAAACAGAAGAATATCGATAGTTACAAAGTTGTATTAGGAATGTTCAGCTCAGGCAAGATGGATGATCTGAACAAATATATTAACGATGACTTAAATGAGCATACCCCTTGGCCGGGCCAAAAACCCGGTTTAGCAGGTTTGAAAGAAGGAATGACAGGGTTCAGAGCAAGTTTTCCTGATCTGAAAATCACTCCGAAAGAAGTCACTTCCGATGGTGATTGGATCTTTGCTCATTTTAATATGACCGGCACAAACACAGGGTCATTCATGGGAATGCCCCCGACCGGGAAGAAGATAGATATTGACGGAATGGAGCTTATCAAACTTACTAACAGCAAAGCCACCGATCATTGGGGATATGATGAAGGCAGAAAAATGATGGAGCAGCTTGGCATGATGCCGCCAATGGGTACACCACCTCAAGGTGGAGATATGAAAAAAGATGATAAGATGAAGAAAGGATAAGAAAGTACAGTTTTTCTATTAAAGCAGCATCCGGAGCAATCCGAATGCTGCTTTTTTTGCGTTCTAAGTGAAATAGTGTGAACGTACTACGGGTTTTTCTATGTTAGCATTTCGTTAACTAAACTAAACACTTTTTGCGGTAATGACAAAAGCAGATATAGTCAATCGCGTCGCCAGTGCAACAGGTGTTACCAAACTCGAGACAGAAATTCTCGTGGATGGTTTCTTCAAAACGATCTCCGAAGCACTTGCTGAAGGGGAGCACTTCGAGATTCGCGGCTTTGGCACGTTTAAGGTCAAACAGCGGAAACCTCGGATCGCACGCAATCCGCGTACCGGCGAGCCGGTACCACTTGACGTGCATTATGTGCCCACCTTTAAGCCATCCCGCGAGCTTCGCGCCATGATCGATGAGAAGATGAAATCCAAAAAATAATCCCCAGCACTACCGATTGAGAAACATATCCTTGATCCCCTTCCGAAAACGACTTTGAGCGCCGAAGAACAGACATTGCCCGAGAACGAAAAAAAGACGCCTTCCACACGCATTGAAGACATTCTCCTTGAACGGCTCAAAAACGAACCCGAAGTAGCTCCACAAATCAGTAAACCTGTTTTATTTGCTATTCTCTTTGCCATTCTTGCGTTTGGAACAGCTATTTATTTTATTTCCAGATCACCTGAAAAATTCGCTGAGAACCCACATCAGGCACAGGAACAGCAGGGGAGCGCCGATTCATCGGAAATGTATTCCAAGCGAATGAAACTGCAGCCGCTCATTGACTCTTTGCAAGGAGTCATTGCCATCAATCCGAATGACGAACAAACTCATCTCATGCTTGGCAACGTTTATTATGAAGGCGAACTTTGGGATAAGGCAAAGCCGGAATATGAATTTTTTCTGAATAAACATCCCGAAAATCCCGATGCCCGAGTGGACTATGCATATGTAATTTCACAAACTACGGGAGATTATAAGGCAGCTGTCGAAGAAATAAAAAAGGCATTAAAGTATGAACCTGAGCATGTTAATGCTCTTTTCAATGCAGGAATCCTCACTATTCGCGCTAACCTTGACGATAAGAAAAAAGCAGTACGGGATGCTTCTCCTTATTTCCAACGCGCTCTCGATGCCGCAAAAAAACAGCATAATGATAAAATGGCAGAGCAGATCGGGAAGGTTATGGCCGAACTGGAAAAGTTACAGGGGCAGGATAAATAATCGAATAACAAAGAAACTCAATTCATTCCTAAGACATTATGCCTCTTCCATCTGCTTCTTCTGCTTATTTACCCGGAATCGTTCGGTAGGATCTAATATTTTTTTGCGGAATCTGGTTGATTCCGGAGTGACTTCAAGAAGATCGTCCTCGTCGAGCCATTCGATCTGCTGCTCGAGCGACATGGTACGCGGCGTATCGAGTTGTAATGCACCATCTGAACCGGATGCGCGCATATTTGTCAAATGTTTTTTCCTGGTAACATTTACGATCATCTCGCCTTCGCGGGAATTCTCCCCGACGATCATACCGCGATATACTTTCGTGCCGGGGCTCAAGAAGAATATTGCTCTTTCCTGTAAGTTCTCCATCGAATAACCTGTCGTTTCACCATCTTCAAGTGAAACTAATGCACCTCTTGAACGACTCGAAATTGGACCCTTATACGATTCGTAATCGTAAAAAATCTGATTCAAGAGTCCGGTGCCGCGCGTCATTGTCATAAATTCTCCACGGAAACCGATCATGCCGCGTGAAGGGACATGATAATCGACATGCGATTGCCCGTTGAGCGTATGCATATTTGTCATCTGCCCTTTACGCATGCCAAGCGCTTCAATTACCGAACCTACATATTCTTCCGGAACATCGATAACAACATGCTCGATAGGCTCCATCATATCGCCATCGACTT
>PLXB01000455.1 GCA_003151215.1 Ignavibacteriota bacterium | reverse complement strand
TCGTCACATAAATATCGAATCCCCCCATACCATCCGGAAGGTGATTGGCCGCAAAATAGAGCGTTTGATTATCAGAAGCAATAAATGGAGCGAGTTCATCACCGCTTGTATTAAAACTAAGATTAACCGGATTGCCCCAATTGCCATCGGCAGATTTAACGCACATATAGATATCTACCCCGCCATGCCCTCCTTTACGATCGCTCGCAAAGAAAAGTAGCTGACCGTCATGGCTGAGTGAGGGTTGCGCATCCCACCACTCACTGTTGATGGGTTTGCCGAGGGGAGTTATATGATCGAGTTTGTCAGTACCAAATTCCGTTTGATAAATATCGCACGATCCCAAAATGGCATCCGGCCGATTACAGGCGCCTACTACTGCAGTCACCCCATCGCCAGCAACCGAAAGAGAGCTTATATTTTGTTTTCCAGGCAACCCCATGAATGGCGTNNACATACAGCATACCCTTCCCATCGCGAAAGCTGGTGAAATAGATCGAACTATCTGATCCAATAAATGGAGCTACATCATTAGTGGTCGAATTAAGATCGGTTAGGTTCTCGATCCGGATGTCCTCCTTAGAGGCCTCGAGTATTTTGCTCGCATTTGTATCTATCTGGGCAATGGCACCTGGCACCGATCCGAATGTGACTATTGCCAACAGTAGGAGTGGCACAAGCCCAACTGTCTTCGGTAAAATCCGAAGACACAACAAGGGAGAAAGACGAATACGGAAGTAGAGATACTGAACCGGCTTTAAACCCATGAATTGGCGTTTTAAACGTCAATGAAAGAACATTCTTGAGCCACTGGTGGGGACACAATTAATCCCCCGACCACAAACCTGGTTGCAATTGAGGCCCTACAATCATAACACCATGACCTATTTCTCATAACAGATTAGAAACAAAAGCGTTCTGAATACCGAAGAGTGATAGAGAAGCCTGTTTTCCAGTATTTGGAAATTATCTCTTTCGCTTTTTCACCGTCTCACTGTTACTCAGCTACGTCTGAATCACACCAACATTAAACTTTGAAAGTTGTGGAACGTGGCTAGCCATGGTAATACCTGCCGAGACAATCTCGCGGGTAGAGCGGGGATCGATAATACCATCAACCCAAAGGCGTGCAGCAGCAAAGAGGGGGCTGGTCTGTTCGTCGTAGCGCTGCTGAATCTCACTTAGCATTCGTTGCTGCTCTTCCGGCGATATCGTTTCTCCAGTTTTTTTCAGGCTGCTAAGCCGAATCGAGAGCAGTGTTTTCGATGCCTGTTGTCCGCCCATAACGGCTATAGATGCTGTCGGCCATGCAAATATGAGCCGCGGATCATAGGCTTTACCACACATAGCATAATTGCCAGCTCCATAGGAATTGCCAATGATAAATGTAAACTTCGGCACAATGGAGTTTGCAACGGCATTCACCATTTTCGCACCGTCCTTGATGATGCCGCCATGTTCGCTGCGAGTGCCGACCATAAAGCCTGTTACATCTTGCAAAAAAACGAGTGGTATCTTCTTCTGATTGCAATTCATAATAAATCGCGCTGCTTTATCGGACGAATCGGAATAGATCACCCCTCCAACCTGCATTTCACCCTTCGAAGTCTTTACCACAGACCGCTGATTTGCGACAATTCCCACGGCCCACCCATCGATACGGGCGTAGGCAGTAATAATGGTCTTCCCATAATCCCGTTTATATTCATCGATTTCAGAACCATCCACGAGGCGCGCAATAATTTCATACATATCGTATGGTTTGGTGCGCTCCTGCGGAATAATTGCAAGAAGATCATCCGCCGGGTAATGTGGTGGCTTAGATTCCCCACGGTCGAAGTGCCGATATTCACCGGGCCCGATTTTGCTGACAATGTCACGAATCGTTTCCAAACATACATCATCATTGGGCATTTTATAATCGGTGACTCCGGATATCTCCGAATGGACACGAGCTCCTCCGAGTGATTCGTTATCCGTACGTTCACCAATAGCCGCCTCCACGAGTGCACTACCAGCAAGAAAAACGTGGCCTGTCCCCTCGACGATCATCGCTTCATCCGACATAATCGGCAAATATGCCCCTCCTGCGACACATGGTCCCATAATCGCAGCAATTTGCACGATACCCATTGAGGACATGACCGCATTGTTGCGGAAGATGCGTCCAAAGTGCTCTTTATCTGCAAAGATCTGGTCCTGCATGGGAAGATATACTCCTGCACTATCGACGAGATAAATAATAGGAAGGTGATTCTCGATTGAGATTTCCTGCGCACGCAGATTCTTTTTGCAGGTCATGGGAAACCATGCCCCAGCTTTTACTGTGGCGTCGTTCGCCACAATAACACAGAGTTTGTCGCAGACTCTTCCAATACCAACAACAACCCCAGCCCCCGGCGCGCCACCCTCTTCAGGATATAGTCCGTCCGCCGCAAAAAGCCCAATCTCAATGAATGAACTGGCCGGATCTATTAGCTTTTCAACCCGTTCTCGGGCAGTTAGTTTGCTCTTTTCGTGCTGCTTCTCTATGTTTTTTTCACCGCCACCAAGTTTAACCTGCTCCGCACGCACTTCTAATTTTCTAAGTAATTCTAATTGTTGCTCCAATCCACTCCGGTATGTGAGCGAACTGGGATCGAGAGATTTAGTCAATACAGCCATAAAACAATAATTAACAAATTATTTTTTTCTTCTTGAAAGGCTTATCCCTGCCAAACCTTTCAATCCGAGAGGAAGCTTAAAAACCTGTTATAAAATGACAGGGCCGGTGTTACAATCTCGTACAGTGAAGTTTGTACATTTTGTAGATAATGCAAAATTACGAGCCTATTGATGCCCAAGCTTGCAGCGAATGAAAATACTGTAGAATCTTATGGGTACCTCAGCCTTCGAAACTCTATTTGCACTTGCGTGTTACCATGTAAGCCATAATGTGGGTAGGCGTTCCGCAATATTTACATTTTGGTTTCAAACCCACCCGCTGGGGTTCTCTTTGTACAGGGTCGTCAGTTCCCATTAATGTTCCGCGTCGATGCAGAAATCCAGATACATTGTTTCTTTTTCAGTCTTCGCCATATCTCTTAGCGCTTTTATTCTTTGCGTTGGATTATGTCCGGCTANNCAGATGCGGCGTATGAACAATGGTCTGGCAATGAAAACAACTGCGAGCGCTTCGTGGATACCGGTCAGTTCTTCTTCGCAAAACGGACATGTGAGCGGCCGTCCGACGTGCATTGCCTTTAGCCCTGG
>PLXB01000427.1 GCA_003151215.1 Ignavibacteriota bacterium | reverse complement strand
TGTAGCAGCCCTTCGTAAAACTCACGGCCTGTACGAGCGTGGTTTCCAGCGGATTATGTTTCTCGTTCAACTCGTTCGGAGCAATTGGAATACCGGCTTCGATCCTTAAGAGATCATACGTTGGGTCGTCAATGACTGTTCCGCCGATTTTCTCGATTTCAGATTGCAAGAATACCATTAACTCGTTCGTCTTATGCTTATCATCGAATACTGCCCAACCGCTTTCAATGATTCGATTTGTTTTTTGAAGTTTTACTGTAATACCATTTATCTCTATTTCAATAAAATGAAAATTTTCTAAGCCAATAAGACTCGTCCGGGTAAATTGCTGCAAGAAATTCATCGCCTTCGGACCAAAAAGAAGAAGCTGCGAAATCTCGTTCGTTTTTTTCTCGAACTTTGCATCTTCCATGATCACATATTTACTGAGCCACTCGATCACTTGCTCTTCCCTGCCTCCGCTTGTGACAAGCAGTGCATCCTTACGCTGCGAGAGGATGGTAATAAGATCTATGATTCTTCCCTTCTCTGTTGTCAGCACCGTCTGTGCACCATAACCTGTATGGCCTATAAGGGGAAGCAAATCGTTCG
This sequence comes from Ignavibacteriota bacterium, assembly GCA_003151215.1. The sequence goes on along the minus strand of PLXB01000427.1, from coordinate 4,088 downwards.
TGGACATCCTGTGCACGAGATCAATAGCATCGGGTCCTATCGCAGCAACTCGCCCAAATCTGGCCGTAGCATTGAAAAGACCAAGTGAGTGGTGAGCCTTCTTATAAGATTCTATATTCATTGACAGTAAAACGATATACGTAAGAGATGAATTCAAGTAACAAAATGCGGGAAAGGCTGTATATTTGCAGTGTATTCATCATCTAATTCTATCACTATGACAAAACGAAGCCCCATCGCAGTTTTTTTCCTGAGTCTTTTCACGTTTGGAATCTACATCATCGTCTGGAGAGTCAAGACAAAAGGCGAGATGAATCGGCTCGGTTCGAATATCCCCACAGCATGGCTTCTCATCATTCCCTTTGTNNGGGAATATGCCGGAGGCGTGGAAAGGACAACAAATAAAGCAATCACGCAAGTCGTTGCATTTATTCTGCTGCTGCTTTTAAGTGCAATTGGCGATGCCGTCATCCAGGATTCCTTTAATAAAATAAATCTGGTAAGCGAAGTCGCACCGGCATAAATTTTTCGGTATGAAGAGAAACTGCGATTTCTCTCGGCGAGAAATGTTACAGATCTTCGGAGCGGGAATTGTGCCACATTCACTGTTCCCGCTTCTTGCTCTTTGCATATCCAATATTCCAAAAATTGAGATCACGATCGATGAGATTTGCTAAAAGGCGAAGAATTCATCAAGGGCTATAACTCGGATTATAGGCGGTGAAAAATCATTCCATGCTAAAGCAAATTTTCCTTTTCATAGTCTTATTCACCGTTGCCATTCTCGGATATAGAAACGGGCTTCATATTCAGTATTATGCCGATGATTATCAACGTGTTTTTACAAATCCGGACGAGGCAATACGTCAGGCATTTACTCATGCGAATTTCAGTGACCACTCCTATCGCCCGTTGGAAACCCTTTCGCTTGGAGTAATCCAAAAGAATTGGGGATGGGATACATTCCCATTTCGATTATTAAACTTGCTTTTTCATGCCGCCGGAGCTTTTCTTGTTTATCATGCATTGAGGTTTTGGAAAGTCAACACATGGTGTGCTGTATTAGCAGCTATTTTCACCATCATCTCACAAATGGGAGCGGCAGCAGTGCTTGGCAATGATACTCAGTCTCAGATCACCGGTGCGTTGTTCTCTGCGCTCTCTCTATGGTTATTATATCGTTATCTTGATTCTGCTGACTCTAAGAACTGGAGATATTTCTGCAGTATCTTTGCCTTTTTTCTCGCGCTGATCTCCAAAGAAACAAGCACCGGGCTTTTTTTAAGTATTACGTTCCTGAGTTATGTAATGCCTGTAGACGAACGTTTCACTGTTCGGATAAAACAAACGCTTCTGAAGGTTTTACCCTATATCGTATGCTTCGCAATTTATTGGTTGTTGCGGTTAAATGCAGGATCTGTCTCCCCGGCTGTTGGCAATGCAAATCTTTCTATCGGGCTTGGAATAAATATTCCGATAAATTTCGGATTATTTTTCTTCCAATCCATACTTCCCGTTTCGAGCATGGCTGTGATGAAAGCTCTGCATTATAGAGAGTATATTTTGCTTTCCATGATATGCATATTCACAGCTTTATTCGCTTCAGCGATCGGATATGGAATTGTGAGATCTCAACGCAGAAAAATTATCTTGGGTCTTTGCCCCATTATCTTTTGCAGTTGGTTTCCCGCATTGATTCTCAATCATATCAGCGAACTCTATGCATACAATTCTCTTTTCTACATTGGAATGATCTTTGGGATCGCAGCAGAGTATTATTGGCTCGAAGTTTCTAAGAGATCTGCAATTGCCTTCGCAGGGATTTGTCTCGTCATTCTCGCAGCCGGAATTACCAATGCAGCAGGAATTGATGAAAAAGCTTCGTCGATGAAAATTCAAGGCGATAGAGCAGCCATTTTTCTTCCGCAAATTGTTGCCTATGCCAAAACGATGCCGCCGCAGGAACGGATGTATCTTATCGGACCGAAGGACAGTTCATTTGAATACTCCATGTTTGCCATTCACGGATTCAGAGTATCTACACTATCGGATAGTATCGTACGTTTTCTTTCCCATAGATCCGACGTCTGGGTGTACGCAGCAGACAGCGCCGAATCTGCCGAGCAGGCAAAAGTGTATCCGGGAACTGCATGTACTTACGATTCCGCAACTCTGAGAATCTATCCGATGAAACCGGATTTTATGACGAAGATCCTCAAATAACGATTTAAAAACAATTCCGTAGTTTTCTCCTTATATTTAACTTCTATTTTATAGGCACCTACATAATTCATTTTAATACATCTAAATAACTATGCCAACAATGACTTCTCATGCTCCCGGTAATTTTAGCTGGTTCGAGCTTGTAACAAGCGATCAAAATGCCGCCAAAGAATTTTATTCAAAACTTTTTGGCTGGGAAATATCCGATAATCCGATGGGACCGGATATGGTTTATACCACAATGAAAAAAGACGGGAAAAGCGTCGGAGCACTTTATGGAATGGATAAGGCTCAACTTGAACGTGGTGTGCCCCCGCATTGGAACGTCTATATTTCAAGCGATAACGCCGATGATACCACAAAGAAATCAGCCTCTCTCGGCGGCACCGCTCTGATGGAGCCATTCGATGTAATGGAGTTCGGCAGAATGTCGATGATTCAGGATCCTACGGGTGCGGTTTTTGGTATATGGCAATCGAAACAGCATACCGGTGCCCAGCTCATCGGTGAGGTTGGTTCCTTCTGCTGGTGGGAGTTGAATACAAAAGATACAGCGAAAGCAAAGGATTTCTATACAAAGCTTTTCGGATGGACAACAGGAGGAGATGCCAATTATACTGAATGGAAAAACAGCAGCGACACGATCGGAGGAATGATAGAGATCAAACCTGAATGGGGCCCGGTTCCTCCAAATTGGCTTTCGTATGTTTTGGTAGATAATTGTGATGTAACTGCAGCAAAGATCAAAGAACTAAGTGGTTCAGTCATGATGGGGCCTCAGGATATCGAAAATATGGGTCGTTTTGCCGTCGTCTCCGATCCGCAAAAAGCTGTATTTGCGATCTATCAACGCCAAGCAAAATAAGGCTTTTTTCACTTTATCCGCGTCATTTACAGGCTATTCAAGACAGGTAAATGATGCGGATTTTGGCCGTTCGGATTTCCTCTATATTAAATCTTTCTGAAATATATGGATGGAGCCGAAAAATGTCTTAATTTCGTCTTTAGGATTACGTCACTTTTCACACTTTTTTCACAAAATTAATATACGGAGGATCATTCTATGAATCTGGTTAACAGGGCGAAGAACGTCATCATGACTCCGAAAACGGAGTGGGCTGTGATCGCAGCGGAAGAGCCGAATGCCAATAGTGTCTTTATGGGATATGCACTTCCGTTTATTGTTTTGGATGCTGTTGANNTGTTGCAACCTTTATCGGACATGCCCTCATTTGGGGAGCCGGACACTATGGCGGCGACTTCGCCATGAAGTGGGGTCTATATTTTGCGTTAATGGGAGCGGTCGGCGGAATTCTCGGAGTCTGGCTGACAGCATTTGTTGTCAATGCACTTGCTCCAAATTTCGGATCCGAAAAAAATATGGGGCGAGCGATGCAGCTTGTCGTATATGCCTATACTCCTTTGTGGGTCGGAGGGTTGCTCGGAATTATTCCGATGCTGGGATGGCTGGGAATGCTTTTTGGTATCTACGGGCTTTATCTCATGTTTTTGGGACTGCCTCTTACCATGAAAACTCCTGCGGATAAAGTTATAACATATTTAGTGATCACCATTATTGCTCTGATCGTTATTTACTTTATCGTCGGCGCAATTTTTGCCAGCATTTTCCTCGGAATTTTCGGACTTGGATTAGCTTCAACAGCCGGATGGCGGATGGGAATGTGATCTCTCATTTTTCAAGTATTAAAAAGGACGGATTTTCCGTCCTTTTTTTTGCAATAATGCAATAATATTTATACTGAATTCACGATCTCCAACATTTTTTCATGCTGTAAGGAATTCGAAGCAATAATGCCTTTGCGATAAATGGAGTATTCCGTTCCGTCATAATGTGTAATTTTTCC
>PLXB01000083.1 GCA_003151215.1 Ignavibacteriota bacterium | reverse complement strand
ACGCCATCATCTCGATCGCACAACAAGAAATACCGAGCGGCATCGGCCAAACAGCGCTTTTGCGCGCCCAATTGACTAAGGCATCGACCGTAGTCGTGATAAAACCATCCGATTCAACTTGCTCTAATCCCATTCCAATGCTCCTTTTTTCACTACATAGATATACCCTATAAAGAGTAATCCTATAAAAAGAAACATTTCTCCGAGCGCAAAGGCTCCGATCTTATCGAAAGTCACCGCCCACGGATAGAGAAAGACTATTTCAATATCGAAAATGATGAAGAGCATCGCGACGATGTAATATTTGACACTGACGCGATCGTGAGTGGAGCCGATAGGCTTCATCCCCGATTCGTATACGGAAAGCTTTTCCTTATTCGGGCGTCGCGGACCGATCCATTTCGATAAGTTTGCCATGATGACGCCAAAGATAATGGCAACGAATATCATGAGGGCAAGCGGAATGTAGTTTGTTAGCATAGAGTGCAAAAATACGAAAGAGTTAGCGGCCTAAACCGGCAAATGCTCATTTCTCACCATGAACCATTCGCTCTTCCTGATTCAAAACCGGAGTTATATCCCGATTCCGGAACCGCTTAAAAAACCAATGACAGAAAAGCGATGAACAAATCCCAAGTATCGCGCCTGCCAGAACGTCGGTGGGATAGTGCACTCCAAGATCCATACGCGAATAACCGACTAATGCCGCCCATAGTAACATAGGAATGACAATTGCAGCCTTCGGAAAAAAAAGCGAGACGATCATGGCAATCGAAAATGCATCGGATGTATGCCCCGAAGGAAACGAACTGCTTCCGCCATCGGATAATTTCTGTATATAGGTATATGATATAAAGGGTCTTGGACGTTGAGCAAATACTTTAATAATATTGAGAATGATTCCGGAAAGCAAATATGGTGTGGCGATCATGAATCCCTCAATCCATATTTTCTTTTTCTTCCTGATAAAACCGATAATAATGAAAGCCAGAGGAATACAGGCTACAATAATAGGAGCCGTTTGCGTAATAAAAATAAATGCGCTATCGAGAGACGTGATGCGGTTAACGTTTATTTCTCTTAACAGTGAAATATCGAGAGAGTCGAGCATGGTCAGATAAACCTCTCTCTTTCCTCTTTCGTTGGCACCCGGCAAATTTTTTGCTTACCAAATACCTTATATCTGTATTTTGCGAACAGATCATAAAATGCGTCCCGAATAAATTCAGGAACAATGATGAAGTCATGAAGAATTGACGTCCACCCGGAAAGCCTTCTTAAGATCATGAGAGCCGCTGTTGAGCGAGTAAACACTTTGCCGTCTTCAATGAGAATAAGTGTATCAAGGTCAGAATGCAAGATTCCGCGCTTACTTCGCAGCTCTTGTTCTTCCAGCGATTGCAATGCTGCGAATTGGAAATATCCTTTCGGATCGTGATCAATGATAAAATTCACGCCCCGGTTGCAGAAATTGCAGACTCCGTCGAAGAGGATAATGGCATGCTCGTTTTTCAAAAGAATGCTATTTCGTTTGAGCAAAGCTTCTGTCTTCTCCTTTTTTGTTCTGTAGAAGCATCGCCATCACTTCGTTCAGTGAAGTTTTCATTTCTTTGTTTGCCAATTGCAGTGCTTGAATTTGTGCCCTCTGTACTTCAATCTGGGCTGCCTGTGTATTTACCAGCTTGCTCAGCTCTTGAGTTGCAGAGATATTGAGCGTGGTAAGCCCGTCGTAATCGACGGTACGAAAATCATGAACTTGCTCACCATAGACAAATACAGAATCGCTTAAGTGAGGCGCATCGACGATTACCTGTTTTGCAGATGGAATAGAAACGATGCTGCAAAACCCTCTGCTATTTTTGTCGACTATCTGAAGCTTTCTGGCTTCTTTACTCAGGTTATGTTCTTTCCGAAAACTCAACAAGTAGCCGGTGCTCAATTTTTTTATACTACTGATACATTGGTAGACGTTTGGTATAAAATTAACGCTCTGTGAAACCACCTGCGGGTAAACTTTTTCAACTTGCTGCGCGATTACTTTTTTGAACGGCTTATCGCCATATTTCACCTTGTCTTTCATAGTGTAATCGGTAATTTCTATAGTTNNAATATCGGTTATACTTTTAATTCTTGCATCAGAATGAGCATCGAATTCGGAAGCCAGAATATTCTGTTCTGCATAAATGGATATATTTGGCACAATAACTTCATATTTTGAATTAAAACTGCCTAAGCCTGAGGAGGGGTGACCGTCATTAAAATACGCATAATATTCGCTTGTCCCAGTAATGTAATCCCGCACATCTAAAGGATAGAAGGGAGAATTTGTGTTAATGCCCACTCTTCCATGACCTGTTCCTCCCGGCAAAATACCTATATCACCGGTTGTTGAATACCAACTCGTTACAGTCGGTGTTAAAGCAAAAGCCATCGCCTGAGATCCATTGCCAATGGCGAGATCATCATTTTTGTAACCGCTTGACCCGACTGAACCAATCTGTACTTTACTTACGGGATTTACCGTTCCGATGCCTACATTTCCATTTGTAGCAATTGCTATCGAAGCAGAACTCTGATTATTCGTAAATAACCATAAGGGATGGTTAGAACGTGTTCCGAACCAGCCTGCAGGCGCAGCAGAGCCATCAATATAGGTACCTAATTGCACATTGCCTGCAGTATTCAGAAATCCATATGTGCCAAGTGAAGATACTACCTGTAAATTGCATATCGGCGCCGTCGTTCCGATCCCTACATTCCCGCCATTTCCATTAGGCATAAGAGCAAAATTCGTGTTTGAAAACCACGTCGATGCAGCAGCCAACTGTGAAAATGACATCCCTTGTGCGCCATTACCGATGGCAAGATCATTGTCGCTAAAAGCGGCAGTAGGGTCGCCAATTTGCAATTTATTATTCGGTGCAGTAGTATTTAGACCGACGTTGCCGAAGCTGCTGTTATAAATGTTATTGCCACTTCCCGTTGACCACAAAGGGTTCACCGGATATTGAGCATTGAGAGCATTCAGAGCATAGGGTACGCTTAATAACTGTGAAGCTCCGATGTTTATATAAGATGAGCCGCCTTTCGGATCTATTTCAACTAATAGGTACTTATCGCCTACTGCCCAAGCAACGGATTTTAGAGTTCCGGTGAGAATTGTTCCTGCGCCTATCTGCACGTCATACAGACCGTATGCATTGGTTGTTGCCGTTTGAGTTTCTGAGTAAACGACAGAACCGGTAGCGCTGCCATCCAAAATACTTAACCGTAAACCCAACGCTTGATTTGCTATTGGCGTACCTGATGCGTTGCGCGCTATACCCTGATAACTGAATTTTATCGGTGCCTGAGCCATCGCAGATTGAATAAGTATGAGGCTCAATAGGACGATCAGTATATTAAACTTTTTCATAATATTTTCAACAATTGAAGTTAAAAAGAAAAAAATGCGGAAAGAAAATTACTTGAGTTTCTCAATCGTATAGCATGATTCAAAACTCTTTTCGTCTCGTATGAATTGAAGTCGTAAAATGTATGTCCCTGAAGCAAGGCGTTCGGTATGTAAAGTTTGTTTTTCAGTTCCGGAGATAAGCGTCTCTTGATCTTCAAGACCAATGTTCCCGCTAACATCCGTCATAGTAATAAAAAGTTTCCCGCCTGATTCAAAGGAAGGCTGGAGGAATAACGTCTGCGATGCAGGATTAGGGTAAATAAGAATGTGTTGAGACAAATATGGATCCTCCTTCACGGTTGTCGTTTTATCCATAGGCTGTAATACACCTTCAGTGATGACAAACGTAGCAGAAGTAAAGGTATCCACGGCAATCGCACCCGCTGACCAGTCATCGGAATTCCCGCCGATCGTGCCGCCGCCTGCTCCGGCATTCAACGAAGATGGTCCGACACTTTGAGCAAGAGAAAAACCGACGGTGCTTAAAAAACAGCCCAGAACAAGGATGAGACGTTTCATAGATTTTATATGGATTAATGAAACGAAAAATAGTCGGCCCAATATCTCATTGTTTAACTAATAAAGAATGGAATGATTCCGGAAAAAATACCTGCCAAGGTTTTTCATTACTTATTCATCTTCTTCTTCGTCCTCCTCATCAAATCCTCCGGTAAAGATCGAGCCGACCATATCGCGGTAACTGATCTCCGGTGCACCAAATTCTTCTTCTTTGGCAAGTTTGGAATGCTGATGTAAGCCATCGAGAACGAATTCCATCGCGCTTGGAAGAGCGAAGCGGTCTGCTTCGGGAATGAGAATGTGTCTTGCCGTAAATTCTTTCAATCGCGGGATGCGGAACAGCTCCTTGCTATAAACATCGAATGACATTGTGTCTGTCAATGAAATAGTGTTTCCTTTGGCAAACCATTCAAGAATGTCATCATATTCCGTCTTTACTTTCGGCTGCTGCGCTCCGTTACCTCCCGTATTTTTCTGCTTTGCATTCGGATCGGGGAAATATTTTTTAAAGATCGTCTTTACGGCTTTTCCGATAAGTGCTTTCGCAACTTTGGTGATACCTTCTTCTTCTCCTTCGAATACCAATTCGACTTTCCCGGTCACTCCGCTAACAACGTAAGCAAGATCGGTAACACGAGGAACGATAATTTTATCATCGGAAAGAATTGCGCGCCGTTCGGCATTCGAAATAAGTGTCTCCATAGCGCTGATCGGAAGACGGGCTGATACTCCCGACTTCTGATCGACAAAATCGGATGTACGGGCTTCAAATGCGATCTGCTCGATAATCTCCTTGAAGTAATGCGGAATGACAAGGCCTTCTTCACCCCAGCGCTGCGTCCACGCTTCCTGCTCAGTAATGGCGATCGCGCTTTCGGTATCAAGGGGATAATGGGTGATGATCTGTGCTTCGATCCGGTCTTTCAGAGGCGTAATGATATTCCCTCTGTTTGTATAATCTTCGGGATTTGCCGTGAAGATGATCAGTTCATCAAGTGGAATGCGAACTTTGAAGCCACGTATTTGAATATCGCGTTCTTCTAAAATATTAAATAATCCGACCTGAATGCGCGGCTGAAGATCGGGAAGCTCATTGATCGTAAAGATACCGCGATTGGTTCTCGGCACAATTCCGAAATGAATCGCTCCTTCATGCGAATAATGTAGGCGTTCATGTGCGGCTTTGAGCGGATCAATATCGCCGATAAGATCGGCAATCGTGACGTCCGGCGTTGCAAGCTTTTCGCCGTAGCGTTCGGAGCGGTGAATCCAATCGATAGGAGTTTCATCGCCCTTTTCACGGATGAGATTCGATGCAAAATAAGAGATCGGAGCGAAAGGATTATCGTTGACTTCGCTTCCGGCGATAACTGGAGTATATTCATCAAGCAATGAAACGAGGCTGCGCGCAATGCGCGTCTTTGCCTGTCCGCGAAGTCCGAGTAGGATAATATCATGCTTTGCAAGCAGAGCATTCACCACCTGCGGAACTACCGTTTCGTCATAGCCGATGATACCGGGAAATAATTGTTCACGACTGCGAAGCTTTTCGATAAGGTTGCGGCGAATCTCTTCCTTGACCGGAAGTATTTTATAATTTGACTTTTTCAGTTCGCCCAGCGTTGAATATCTCTTCATTATTGATATTTATAAATATTTCGTGTTATTAAAACAGCGCCTGTGAATAAAGGGTGCAAACTCTATCTAAGTAATGTCATTGCGAGGAATTCGCGCAGCGATTGACGTGGCAATCTAAAATCTCTCAGGTTACGATACTGTTGAAGATTTTAGAGTGCCGCGCCGGGCTAAAGCCCTCCTCGCAATGACATAAAAACGTTATGCCATCAATTCTCATCATCCGCCTAAGCTCCCTCGGAGATATTATTCTTACTTCTCCACTTATACAAGAACTACGCAGAAAATATCCCGATGCCCGAATTGATTTTGTCGTTAAAAAAGAATATGCAGAGATCGTAAATCGATTTCCATGGCTCAGCAATATTTTCGTTCTTGATACGGCAAAAGGCACTCAGGAGATTCAAAGATTAAACGGAAAATTTAAGAAGACTGGCTATGATCATATTCTCGATCTTCATAATAATTTTCGCTCACGCAGACTACGAAGTGGTCTTAGCGGCGCACTTTATGTTGTCAATAAACGTACTTTTAAGCGCTGGCTTTTAGTCAAGACGAAGATTAATTTACTTAAAGATGAGCCGGATATCATCGGAAGATATTTCGAGACTGCGCGAAATCTGCATACTACCGATTCAGGAAGCGGTGCAACTTTTGGAAAAGAATTCGCTCCCCAGTCAATAAAAAAAGTCGCTCTTTGCCCCGGCGCAAAACATTGGAATAAACGATGGCAGCCGGAATATTATGTGATACTTGCCAATGACCTGATCGCAAGAGACTTCTATATAGAATTTTTTGGAAGTTCTGAGGAAGAAGAATATATAAATACTATCGCAATTAATCTTCCGCAAGATAAGATTACAAATCTTTGCGGGAAACTAACGCTTGCAGAGCTTCCGTCAAGAATTGCCGAATGCTCGCTTGCCATCACCAATGACTCAGGCATGATGCATGTTGCATCGGCAGTTGGACTTCCAACGGTTGCCATCTTCGGGCCAACCGTACGCGAATTTGGCTTCATGCCTCGGAATAAAAATGTGCAGATAGTTGAAAATCTTAATCTCGATTGCCGGCCGTGCACGACGATCGGACTCGATCATTGCCCGAAGGGACATTTTAGGTGTATGAAGGAGATAACGCCGGAGATAATCATCTCAAGGATTTCCTAACTTCTTTTCCAACATTGAATGTATTCCCCCGAAGCTTCCATTCGACATCACAATCACCACGTTCCCTTTTTTAGCGATCTCAGCAACTTTCGAACTGATCGTTTCTGCATCCGGAAGATAAAAAGCTTCTTTCCCCAACGCGCGAAGATCAGCCATTACTTTTTCGGGGTCGAGGCGTTCCGATTCAGAGAGTAGATGAAGCCTGGCTATTTGGGATATAAAGACGACATCGGCATTAATAAAGCATTCGGCAAGCTCCTTTTGAAAAATATTGCGGCGAGTGGTATTGGAGCGCGGTTCAAAAATCGCAATAATGCACTCTTTCGGATATTTGTTACGGAAAGCTTTGAGAGTCTCACGGATGGCAGTAGGGTGATGGGCGAAGTCGTCATAAACTTTCACTCCGCCGAACTCTCCTTTGAATTCTAACCGGCGTTTGACATTCTTGAAAGTGCTGAATGCTTTCTGAATTGATTCATAGGAAATATTATGGCGACGCGCAGCAATAGTTACTGCCAATGCATTCTTCACATTGAATTCGCCAAGGAGATTAACTTCTAACTTTGCTTCTAACATGCCATTGTGTAGGACATCAAAATGGGAAGTATATGTTCCATAGGAAATATTCGCTGCTTGCCAGGAACAATCTTTTGAAATCCCGAATGTTTCTACAGGAGCTAATGACTGCGCAACCACTTCCCTGACATTCGCATCGTCGCCGTTGGCGATAACGACTCCATTCTGTGGAACAATATTTACAAGATGGCGAAAGGAGAGCTTTATTTCATCGAGCGAAGAAAAAATGTCTGCATGATCGAACTCGATATTATTGACGATCAGAGTTGTCGGCAAATAATGAAGAAATTTCGAGCGCTTATCGAAAAAGGCTGTATCGTATTCATCACCCTCCAAAATCACGTATTTACTTTCCGGTCGCGCCTGATATCCACTTCCGAAATTTTCCAATACTCCTCCGACAAGAAAATTTGGCTCAAGTCCGGCAGATTCGAATACCCATGCCGCAAGTGCAGAGGTCGTAGTCTTGCCATGAGTACCGCTGACCACTATAGATTCTTTGCCTTGAATGACATAGTTCTTCAGCAATTCGGCAAGAGAGGTGTAAGTCAGTTTTTCACTCAGGACATATTCGACTTCGGGATTTCCACGGCTGATCGCATTGCCAATGACAACAAGATCAGGCCTTTCCTTAAAGTGAGATACATCATAACCGGAGAAAATTTTTATTCCGCTTGCAGAAAGCAGATCGGACATCGGAGGATACACATTTTCATCCGAACCGGAAACATTATAGCCTATTTCTCGAAGCAAAAGCGCTCCGTTACCCATAGCTGTTCCGCAAATACCGATGAAATAAATTTGCATACGAGTGTAGGTTAACACTCGTCAGGAGGTTTTTATTCTTTTGAATCGCTCCTTACTTCCCGATCACTACCCGATCAGCAAATTGTTCTCCGCTGGCAAGTTTGGAGACGACATAGTACGTACCGGAGGAGATCTTTTTCCCGGGCAGGGTGAAAATATTTTTTCCTTCGTGAATAACTCCTTTGTAGATCGTGCAGATATCCGAGCCTGATATATTCGTCAATTTGACATCCGCTTTATCGGATTTTGGCGAGAGGATCTCAAATGAATAATTTTTCTTGTTCTGCAGAAAGACTACTTTATAGCCGGAATACTCCGCAACTCCCGGGGGCACAGTAGAAACTGCGGAAACATCGTGCGTCGAAGGCTCGTTTTTCGCAATACTTTGCGCATTAAGGCTCCCGGCAACGAATATGAGCGATATGGTAAGAAATAGCTTTTTCATGTATCTAATACTAATAACCCGCTTCAGAGACGAAAGTTACACCGGCAAGTCTAATTTAATGATTTATTAACGCGAATTAATGCAAGAAATTTACTCACTACAAGCAGCAGAGAATACGCATTCCATCCGAAAAGCGGTTTTAAAAAAAACCCGTTGGACTGTTTCCGCCGATTTCTTGGTTCTTTAATATAGCTTCCCACGCCAAATAAAATATACAGGGGATCAAGTGCAGCAATATTCGCCTAAAACCGGCAAGCGTCATAACTTATTTATACTCGCTTACAAACATTTTCCAACCGGCTTATTAGCCACCGCAATAGGTATTGCATTTTTAAGCGCGCCCCTGCTGTATAATCTTTTTCGTGATAATGGAATTGATTCTATCGTTTTGCGAGTGCTTCTTACCGGAGCTGTTATTGGAGTCGTCCCCCTTTCTTTTCTTTATATCGTAACGCTTCTTCGGTCGCCGAAAATTCGAGTGAGATTAGAAACCGAAGCTGAGCATCAATTAGAAATAATCTCCGATGATCTCCATGCACTCCAGGCAAGAGAGAAGAAAGAGGAGAAAGAAGTTATACGTCTGGAGCAGGTGGTCGAAGGTGATATCAAAGCACGTAAAGTAAAGGATGAAAAAGAGAACGAGCGATGGGACTTGCTCAATGAGTCGCTCCGCCTTCAGAATGAAACAGTAGAATTAGCTTCAGAGGAAAGGTTGCTTGTTGCCCAACAGATCAAGGAGATTAAAGATGAAGGTGAAGTTATGCGAAAAGGATTGGTTTCTGACGATCTGGAAGCCAGGCATGTCAAGGATCTAAAAGAAGATAAACGCTGGGACTTGCTCAACGAGTCGCTCCGTCTTCAGAAAGAAACCGGAGAATTAGCCTCTGAGGAGCGACTCTTAGCTGCCAGGCAAGTTAAAGATGTAAAAGACGAACGCGAAGTATTACGTATCGGATTAGCATTAGATGATCTTAAAGCACGTGATGTAAAAGACAGGAAAGAAGACGAACGATGGGACTTGCTCGATAAGCAACTCCGACTACAGAATGAAACGGCAGAATTAGCCTCTGAGGAAAGACTTCTGGTTGCCCAACAAGTCAAGGATATTAAAGACGAAGGTGAAGTAATGAGAAAAGGATTGGTTTCCGACNNGACTTGGAAGCCAGACACGTTAAAGACCTTAAAGAAGACAAACGATGGAGTGCACTTCACGAACGTCTGCGTCTTCAGGAAGAACGAAGCGAAGAACGAGAAAAACGACAAATTCTCAGAGACGACGAATATGCCAGGATGCGGCGTGAAGACGATCTGAAAGACCAATATAAAACGTTGTTTGCAAGATTCCTGAGGAATACCATCGGGAATAAAGTAAACCAGGAAGTTGCAGACGGGTTGGCGTCACTACCGGAAGAATGGCTTAAAGTGCAGCCTGAAATAATGAAAAATCCGGCGCTGTTGCCGTTACTGAAATCATATCATGAACGATAATTATCTTCACCTCTCATTGCTAAGATAACCGTAATGCCGGGCAAATCAACGAACGCCATATAAAAATATTTTTCAAACTACGACACTATCCGAACTTACACCGATGAACAATAACGTAACTTCTACTGCCGATACTTCGTATATCTCTTATATTCTCAAAATGATTTCAGAAAACCTCACTCTTCTTCTTGCCGATGACGACAAGGACGATTGTCTCTTTTTTAAGGATGCGTTAGAGGAACTGCCGGTATCGGCGGCTCTGACAACCGTGCATAACGGTGAACAACTCATGCAACTCCTGACGGAAAAGATCGGAGAACTTCCCAGCGTTCTTTTCCTTGATCTTAACATGCCGCGCAAAAACGGTTTTGAATGTTTATCAGAAATAAAGCTCGACGAAAAATTAAAGGAACTCCCGGTAATTATTTTCTCTACGTCATTTGAACAAGACGTCGTGAATCTGCTTTACAAAAAAGGCGGACAATATTACATCCGCAAACCTGCAGATTTTTCTCAGCTCAAAAAAGTTATTCTTGAGGCGCTTACGCTTATCGCCAATGGAAATGTTTCTCAACCGGCTCGGGAAGATTTTGTCATCACCGGGCAAAAAGCTGTGGCGGCTTAAACTTAAACAAAGCCTTGCACGAAGAACTATTTGCAAGTTTTCCAAAAGCATCCCCTCCCCATTTTTTAAAATAAATCGACTGTGTCGAAACAGAATATGGCTAAAAGAAAAAAATCAGATGAGTTGATCATTGCCAACCGTGAGCTCGTCTTTCAAAACGAGGAGAAAGAAAAAAGAGCAGCAGAGTT
>PLXB01000511.1 GCA_003151215.1 Ignavibacteriota bacterium | reverse complement strand
GTTCGGAATTTCGATGCCGATCGTGCCGCGACCGGGCATCGGTGCGATGATGCGGATACCGCGCGCTTTCATGGCAAGTGCAATATCATCGGTCAGATTTCCGACGGCAGAAACCTTCACGCCTTCGGCGGGAGTGAATTCATAGAGCGTCACGACCGGTCCCGGTGTAACCACGATATTTTCGATCTCCACGCCGAAGGTCGCGAGTTTGTNNCAGGGTTCCTTTTTTTGCCAACTCTTCATCATCGGTGTCGATCACATCGCTGGGATCGACGGGAGTCAGCAAATCAAGGGATGGATGGCGGTACTTGCTTAAATGCTCATTGTATGGATTCTCCGGAATGAACGGTTTTTCCGGAAGAGGGAAAAGTGAAGCCGGAGCTTTTTCAACTGTCGGAATTTTTGGTTCGATCGCTATCGCAGCGAATTCGCTTACCGTATCGAGCGAATGCGGAAGCGCTTCATTGCTTAATATTTTTTCGTTGCCGATTTCAATGATCGGTATTTTCTCTTCTGCAACAAGTTGTGGAACCAGACGTTCTGGCATTCTGGCGATCGGTTCTGCTTTTACAATCGGAGCTTCATCGGTAACATCACTTGGCAGAATGCGGACTGAGCGTGATGGCGGGATGGCAAATGCTCCGCCGGACAAACGGGATAGACCGTTTGCTTTTTCGCCAATCACATTGTCGGGGTTTTTTGTAAGCCTCGGAATTGCCTGGGGTGCAGGTGATCCTGTCTTTGGAGCAGGGCGCACTTTTAAGAATGGAGCGTTCGGAGAAATTTTCTCCGATGATTCACCATTAGATTTCCCATTCGTATAAGTTTGAGCCGAACCATTGGAACGAACGATAATATCTCTTGCAGGATCCAAGTCGTCAGATTTTTTTTCAGAGGTTATTACTTCTTCCTTTTTGAATCCCTGTTCAGCAGAAGTTTTCTCGATGATAGTAGGAGATAGAGCACTGTTTTTTTTCTCCTGCTGCTTAACGATAACTTTGTCTGCTTTCGTAAGAATAATTTCCGGCTCCGGATATTCTTCGATGACTTCGTCTCCGGTTTCTGCGGCTTTTTGTTCTTTTCGTAAAAGTTTTTCTTGTTTCTTTGCTTCGCGTTTATCCCAGAATTCGATAAGCTTCATCCGCGTCGTTCCTGAAAGTCCGGTGTACCCGCCCTTGACTCTTCGGAAAGTAAGTTCGAGATCGAGATCAATTGCAAAGACCAGCATTACGATGAACGATGTCGTATAGATGAGTAGAGCGCCGATGGAACCGATGAGCCGCGTAAATGTCAGACCCAGAAATTGTCCGATCGCACCTGACCACTCTCTGTCGAGATGAGGCAATGCATTTATTAGCTGTGTCGTCCCGATCGTCGCCGAGAAAAGTACGGCTGAGATAAGCATGAACGTGGTCGCCAAAGTAAGTTGACGGCGCTTCTTTGAAGAAAATTTAAAAAGTGCAAGTGACCACCAGCCGAAAAATATAGGAAAAATGATTGCTGCGTAGCCGATCGTTTTATTGATGAAGAAATTTGCAAGCATGGCGCCGACAAGACCGAGCCAATTATGTGCCGTATCTGCGTTGGCGTTAACCGTCGGATCGCTCCGGGTAAAAACTGCAGGAAGATCGCCGAGTCGAGTCTCTGCCTGTGCAGTATCCTGCGGACTATAACTAACGATTGCCAGAGTGATGAGTATTGCACTTAGTATAAGAAGCACTCCGAGAACCTGGCGCTGCTTTACAGTACTATCCGGTTTTTTTGGAGAGGTTTTTAGCTTGAGCGGAATTTGCTCTCCGGTCTGGGGCGCTTCGGATGCTGAAGTTCTTACGGATCTTCTTCGTGTGGCAGGGGTCGTGGCAGGAGCTTTTAGTTCTTCCTCTTCAAATTCTTCTGATAAACGCTTCGGCATCGGGCGCGTTCCTCGTGGGCGTCGCTGCCGGGCAGTCGGCTCTATGATTTCTTCTAGTTCTTGCGGATAAAGAAAATCTGCGTCCTGAGGAATTTCCATATCATCAGGCTCCATTGGAATGACTCGCGAATAACCAGAGGCCCTCGTTGTCCCTGAGCGAGTAACGCGAACTGACGGACGATTTGTTTGTTCAAATTGATTTAACATGAAAAACTATGACACTGTTGATAAATCGTCAGATCAAAAGAATTCAATGCAAGAATACTGGCAAAATGCTATAATTTGCCACAAACCCCCACATATAAACACAAGGTTTAGGAAATAACTCCCGGAAAGTGAGGGAATTTTTGGAATTACTAAATGATTAGTAGGTGAGCTTCTTCTTAATTACGGTCTGTTCCATTACCGGAACAATAGGGACGCTGTCAAGTTCACTTGCTGTTTTGATGTCATCGGAAAAACCAATAGAGGAAAGATATTTTCCGTGATCGCTTTCTACTAATGTGCCATAAATATCTTTGCCGTATGATTTATAATCGCTCAAAACTGTCCGGGCGCTATCTGTAAGTTCGACGTTCGTGATTTTCTTTGCAAGCTTCGAAAGCATCATCCCTGCGCAGACTGCATCTTCAAGAGAGAAGTCATCTTACCGTCCGCTGCAAA
>PLXB01000357.1 GCA_003151215.1 Ignavibacteriota bacterium | reverse complement strand
TGACAGTTCACTCGAGCTATAAAGCAAATAAGCAGTTAAAAGGCGTCGATGTTTTTCTCGATTATGGGGGCGGCAATCCTGAAATAGTCGGTGCAGATATGTCTAAAATTTCTTCCGGTAACCTTTCATTATCGGCAGTAGAAAATAAGGGTGTAAAGGTTTATCCGAAAGCGCAGCCAATTTCTTCCTTCACTGATTTCTGGCGATGCCGCTTTATGACCAATGACAGTAACCCGTGCGAGTATAAGCAAGTACATGATGTGATGGGTAAGATAAGCGCAGCGGGATATGATGTTGTTAAGTCTGAAAATCTTTCGACCTTCGATGGAGTAGAAGGATTTTCGTCGCTGCATGGGTAGAAGTTAATTATTATTGCCTCGTCTGTCTCTGTGCTTCTGACGAGGCAATCAAATTTGATTCTTCATCTAAAGCATTTATTTATGAGAGATATTGAAAAATTTGAAGACCTTGTAGTTTGGCAGGCAGGGATGGAATTGGTGCAGGAAATTTACGGACTAACGGAAAAATATCCTATAGAAGAAAAACCGGGATTGGTTGGCCAGATGCGCACGGCAGCAATCAAGGTTCCGGCAAAGATTGCTGCTTCCGTCGGCTGCGGTAATAACATCAAGATTTCCTTGTGGTATCTTGCGATCACACAAGGCCTTCTTGCCTCTCTGGAAACCCATCTCAAACTTTCCGTGCGTTTGAAATACGTTCCGAAACCCGAAGCTGACCCGGTATTTGAGAAATGTAAATCAATAAAAAGAATGATCGATGAGTTGATACTTTCGTAACGATGGAAGTAATCGTACTAATAAACCTTTTTTCTTTTCCTTATTTCTATTTGGACAGAGAAATGTTTAATTGTTATTACCTTATCATTAATAAATTATTTTTTGAGGTAATAATTTCTTTCCAATTTGTTAATACACGCATAATACAAACATAATCTTATTCTGATATTTTTGCAGGTATAGAATTAACCTTTGCAATACCCAAGTATCAGTATGAAAAAATATTTCAAAAAGAATTTCTTTATCAGGATGTCAGTATTTCTTTTTACCTGGTTTTTAATAGGATCGCTCACAAGCTGCAAAAGCAGTACTGATTCGACCACCACACCTACCGGTATCAATAAAGTAAATCACGTTATTGTCATCTACATGGAAAACCACAGCTTCGATAACCTCTACGGATCGTTACCCGGGGCAAATGGATTATCTAATGCAACAGCTGCACAATATACACAGATCGACACTGCCACAGGGCAACCCTACACTACTCTTCCTTGGTCAGATACGGTACATTTTAAGCCGAAACCGGCGTATGCAAATAAACCTTTTGATATCAGCGCAATAGTCCCTGCCAATATGCCCACAAACGATCTTGTCCACCGATATTACCAGGAGCAAAATCAGATCGATGGTGGCAAAATGGATAAATTTGCTGCGATCAGCGACGCAAAAGGGTTATCAATGGGATATTATCAGACGACTCAGCTTCCGATGTATTCAATTGCTCAACAATACACAGTTTGTGATAATTTTTTTCATAGTGCATTCGGTGGTTCGTTCTTAAATCACATTTACTTCATTTCGGCTCAAGCTCCATTATGGAGCGGAGCCCCGGCAGCAATCCGTAGTGTGCTCGATGCTAAAGGGAATCCTACAATTGATAAGAATTGTACACCTGATGGCTATGTCGTTAATACATCGTATTCGGTCAATTCTCCTCATCCCAATTATGCAGCCGCTTCCACGTTGGTTCCGAGCCTGACCTTTCCTACAATAGGAGATGAACTTACCGCAAATAATGTCACTTGGGCATGGTACACAGGGAGATGGAACAGTATTCTCGCCGGCGGATCTTCTTCAGATTCCAGTCTTTTTCAATTTCATCACCAGCCATTTGTATATTTCGCAAATTATGCCGATGGGAAGCAAGCTAAAGCCGATCATTTGAAAGATGAAACAGATTTTGATGCAGCGCTTGCAAATGGAACGCTTCCATCTGTATCATTCTGGAAACCTTATGGGATCGATAATGAGCATCCCGGTTACACAGATGTTATGACAGGCGACAATAATCTTGTTGCTAAAATTAACAAGATCAAAGCAAGCCCGATATGGAAAGACTGCGTTATTATTGTCACCTATGATGAGCACGGCGGTTTCTGGGATCATGTTGCGCCACCGGTTATCGATAAGTGGGGACCAGGCTCTCGCGTACCGGGAATCATCATTTCACCGTTTGCGAAGGTCGGATTTGTTGATCATACACAGTACGAAACGGTTTCTATCCTCGCATTCATCGAAAAGCGTTGGGGGTTGCCTGCTCTTGGAACAAGAGATGCGGCTGCAAACCCGTTTTCGAATGCGTTTACATTCTAAGACGATAATTGTGAAGTAGTGTAGTATAGATATCTCACTACAAACTTAAAGCACGGCAAGGAGAAAGCCGTGCTTTTTGCGTTTGTATTATTTTACGCAAGTTCCAGCGCTTCTTCGAGTAATTGCTTGCGATAAAGATCGTGGTAGGTTCCTCCGAGCGAAAGCAGTTCGTCATGTGTACCTTGCTCAATGATCTTGCC
>PLXB01000246.1 GCA_003151215.1 Ignavibacteriota bacterium | reverse complement strand
AGTGTTCGAAGGATATTTTTCATTTCACATCGGGCTGTCGATTTCACTCCTGAAACTTTTTTCGATTTTTTTTGTAGTAAAGACAAGTTTATGCTTAAGATGATCCGATCCATATCGGCAGATACACATTTTGCAAGCGCACCGCGCATGCAAAAAATTATGCGCTTTGGCGGCCAGATCGTCTTTGTTCTCTATTTAGCCGTTTTCGTTTCTGATACGATCAATATAGATGTCCTCTGTGCTTCGCTTAAAGGCGATGTCATATTTGTCGATGATCCGTCGATCTCTGATTCCTTATTCGATACAGGGTCGCAATTCCACAGTTCTGTCTTCGATGCACCTGTCCATTCAAATGATCATCAAAAGTTTACGTCGAAAGATAGCCGTAAATTCGGAGGTGATAATTGCGTAAAGAATATTATTAATGAAGATGAAGATAGCCCCGGCATTGCCGATGCTGTTCTTTCTTCTTCATTTGCCGAATACGGCGAACTCCCCCGCCCTGAATCCGAAGTGCAGGCTGACGATACGATTCCATTCCTCGATCGAACGATCTCTTATCAGCGCATTTTAATTTAGTCTTCTCTTAAGCGGCATCTATAACCGCACTTCCTGTTTTAATAATTAAAAATGAATTTGGCGCTGCCAATTCATAATTTCTTTTTTGCAATTCTCAATTTCAAATTTTTTATGCTTACGCATATAAAAAATAATTTCATTATAATGATGCTGCTGCCATTTGGCATGGTGTTGTTCCTTTCGGCAGCTGTTATAGCGCAAACTCCGGTAGTCGAACAGCTTACTTTAAAACAAGCTGTCACAGAAGCCCTTGAACACAGCAAAATACTTCAAGCCTCGAAGTTTGAGATCAATGCATCTAAGGCTGATGAAACCACTGCCCGGTTGCGACCAAATCCTACACTGACAGCTATCGGAGACATCGGACCGAGTAACGGACTCGGACCTGCAGATAAATACTACGGATTATCGCTCGGCATCCCGATAGAACTCGGCGGAAAGCGCGACAAACGAATAGCATTTGCCGAAGCATCTACAAACCTGACTGCCGAGCAGTACGACGATGTCATCCGTCAGTTTAAACTTGCAGTACAAAGTGCTTATATAGATTTTGCAAGCTCGGGAGAAGAACTCATCGAAGCCAGAGAGAATCTTGCATTACTTGATTCAGCAGTGATCCTTTCCCGGTATCGTGTTGCGGGAAAAGATATTTCAGCAACCGAACTCTCACGAACAGAGGTCGAACGCGATAAATATTTTTTATCTACGGCTGCATTAGATAACACTTTCCGAACGGCGAGGATAACGTTGTTAAATTTACTTGGGAGAAACGGCACATCTCTTTTTGTTGAAGTGCAGCCAGATACCTCGATCTTCGAGCCTCTGAAGCAAAATAAAATCGGAGAAATTCCTACCGTGGATTCCCTTGTCTTCATTGCCGAGATCGAACGTCCCGATATTCGCGCATTGAAAGCTGCCGAGAAAGCGGACAGCGCTAATTTGGAATTGCAAAAGGCGATCGCCTCCATCGATCTCAATGTCTCGCTCGATCTTACCAGACAAACCGGAGTTACCTTTTATGGCACGACCGTTTCCGTGCCTTTGAAATTTTTTGATAGGAATCAGGGAGAAATAGAAAAAGCAGAGGTCAGGGTAAGCCAGGCAAGATTTAATACGGAAGCCACTCTTCTAAGACTTCGCGCAGATATCACCAACGCCCGAAACGATGTGCTGATCAAACAGAATGCCGTTTCTATTCTCCAAAATAACATTATTCAAAAATCAAGCGATGTGCGCAACGCCGTCGAATTTGCTTATAGACGAGGCGGCACTTCGCTCGTAGATTACCTCGATGCTGCCAGAACCTACAATGAACTTCGCACTTTGTATTATGATGCCCTCGCAGATTATGCAAAGAGTCTATTAACTTTAAATGCCATTATCGGAAAGGATCTTCTTTATGAAAAATAATAACACAATCATACTCTTTATTGTCATTATCTATGCAGCAGTCTTCACTCTTAATGCCTGCAATTCAACCGATAATAAAGAAACTTCGTCGGGAAAGCAACAAAGCCTTACAAGGAGAATGCCTCATATCGCTCAGGGCGGAGAACTTGTTACCTTTGATGATAATGATTCCTCCCGCTTTATTCTAAAAACTGATACAGCTCAAGTGAAAACATTGACGCTCACTACGCAGGCTCCTGCGCGCATCGTCGTATCAATGACATCCTCGGAAAATGGAATGCCGCCGGTTCCTGTCTTTGAAAGTCAGGATCTGACACAGCTCTATACCGATTATACAAAGGCAAAAAACGATCTTGCACATTCTCAGCATGAACTCGAACGTCTCCGTGATCTTTTTTCGCATAATGCAATTGCAGGAAAAGATGTAACCCAGGCCGAGAGCGATAATCGTGCCGCAGAAGCAACAATTACCGGCTTGCGTTCACGATTGCTTGCAATAGGAATATCGCCTGAAGAACTTGCAAAACTATCACCAAATGTTTCATTACTTATCGCAACAGTTGCAGAAGATGAAATAGGAAATGTGCAACTTGGAGAAGATGCTCAAATCGTTCTTGATGCATATAAAGGTGAGACACTTCACGGAAGAGTATTGGAGATCGGTAAAGCACTCGATCCCGTAACCCGCGCCTTTAATGTTCGAATACAACTGCCGAATCAAACAAAAATATTACGACCCGGAATGTTTGCCAGAGCAGCATTCGGTATCGACGTAGCAAAACGATTTGTCGTCCCGAAGGGAGCAGTCCTTTCTGTTCAAGGAAAATCATACGTATTCGTCACGAAGGATGGAAAGACATTTGAAAGACGCGAAGTCCATGTCGGTTCGCAGCCAAGCGGTTATTTCATCATCTTGAATGGATTAGAGCCAGGGGAAATAGTGGTCAGTGAAGGATCAATGCTTCTTAAAGGATTAAGTTTTGGCGCATAGATGAATATAAGAAAAAATAGTTTATGATACGCAAATTTGTTCACTTTGCTCTTCGTCAGCGAGCCTTAACGCTCTTTATGGCGCTCTTTATCATCGTCGGCGGAATTGTCTCTTACCTGACATTAAAGATCGAAGCCTATCCGGATGTTGCCGATACAGAAGTGGATGTCATTACCCAATTTCCCGGCAGAGCAGCATCGGAAGTCGAAGAACAGGTGACGATTCCCATGGAGCGCGCACTTAATGGCGTACCGAAAGTTATCAGCCGCCGGTCACGGACGATCTTCGGCCTTTCGATCGTGAAGTTAACGTTCGAGGAAGGAACCGATGATTATTTCGCTCGCCAGCAAGTCCTGCAGAAGATCGGCGATGCAACACTTCCCGACGGACTGCAACCCGGCATCGGTCCCCTGACAACACCTGTCGGAGAGATCTTTCGGTACATGATCGAAGGCACGGCCAATTATTCGGCGATGGATCTGCGTACATTACAGGATTGGGTGATCACTCCGCAATTATTGCAGGTCAAAGGTGTTACGGATGTTCAGAACTTTGGCGGCCTTGTCAAACAATTCAGTGTAGTTCTTGACCCGATCAAACTTCGGAAATTCGGGCTGACGGTGAACGCTGTTCAAACAGCTATTCAAGCCAATAATGCGAATACAGGGGGTAATGTCTTAAATCGCGGCAGTCAAGCGCTTTCGATTAGAGGGATCGGACGAATCAGGACGCCCGATGATATCGAGTCCATTGTTCTGAACGCGAATCCCACAACCGGAAGCGCAGTATTTATTCGTGATATAGGTACTGTAGAAATAACTGCACTGCCGCCATCAGGATTAGTCGGCTATACTGATAACACAAGAAAGATTGATGTTCCGAACGGCGTACAAGGCATGATCCTCATGCGACGCGGCGAAAATCCGAGCGAAGTACTCATCGCCGTGAAGGATAAATTAGAAGAGATAAAAGCCAATCTTCCAGATGGAGTAACGCTCGTGACACTTTATGATCGGACAGAATTAGTTAACAACACTCTTGAAACCGTAAGCCATACCGTTCTTGAAGGGGTTACAATCGTAACACTTATCCTTCTATTTTTTCTCGGCAATGTAAGAGCTGCTATTCTTGCTGCTATCACCATTCCGCTTTCTATGCTTTTCGCATTCATCATGATGCGTGTATGGGGGATATCCGCAAATCTCCTTTCCCTCGGTGCAGTAGATTTTGGCATAATCGTAGATGGCGCTGTAGTCGTAGTAGATTCTATCATGAGACGTTTCTCCGTTCTTCCGAAAGAAGAACGCGAAACAAAGGGGGCGATGAGGCTTATTGTTGAAGCTGTACAAGAAGTTGATAAAGAAATCTTTTTCTCTGTCATCATTATTATCATGGCATACCTCCCGATGTTCACACTCAGACGAGTGGAAGGAAAACTTTTTTCTCCGATGGCATATACTTTTTCCTTCGCTGTTGGGGGTTCCCTGTTGCTCGCGTTGACGTTAATCCCCGTTCTTGCCACTTATTTTTTCAAATCCGGCAAAGTGAAGGAATGGAGAAATCCCGTCGTTGATTTTTCCCAACGTACATTTGAGAAAGTAGTACAATGGGTACTGAATCATTATAAGACCGTTATTGCAAGTACTGCTGTGATTGTGGGAATATCAATTTTCTTTGCGTTGAGATTGGGGACTGAGTTCCTTCCAGAGTTAGATGAAGGGGCAATTGTCATTCGAACAGTTATGCCAGCGGGTATTTCGCTTGAAGATGCCTCAAAGTACCCTCCTGTTATTCGTGAAGTAGCCCGTTCTTATCCAGAAGTAAAAGCCGTTATTACGCTTTTGGGACGCAATGATGACGGTACAGATCCTTATGGATTTAATCGCATCGAAACACATCTTGAACTGAATAAATATGACACATGGCGTCCGGGACTTGATAAAAAGAAACTGGTATTACAGGTCAAAAAAGCTCTCGAATCTAAAATACCCGGAGCAAATTTTTCTTTTTCACAGCCCATTCTTGATAATGTGACTGAGGCCGTAACTGGCTCGGCATCCGATCTGGCCGTTCTTATCAATGGTAAAGATCTTACAAAGCTTCGCTCCTATTCGGATACAGTGCTAAATATTATTCACAATACTCCCGGAGCATCAGAATATGGTATAGAAGAAGAAGGCGATCAGGCACAATTGCTTATACGTATCAATCGTGATGCAACTGCACGTTATGGTATTAACGTAAAAGACGTTGAGGACGTCATTGAACTTGCCGTGGGAGGTAAACCGATAAGTTCTTTATATGAAGGTGAGAAAAAATTTGATATTATTGTCAGGTTTCAAACGAATAATCGATCAACTGTAGAGGGCGTAGCACGATTAGACATTACATCCCCCAGTGGACAGCATGTACCAATAGGAGAATTAGCAGATATTAGTATCGAAGACGGACCTACCATTATTGCCCGCGAAGATGGGCACCATCAGATTGGCGTCCGGACTAATGTTAGAGGCAGAGATCAGGGGGGCTTTGTCGCCGATGCGCAGGAACGTGTTGGAAAAGTCTTGCATCTTGACAAAGGATATACGATCGACTGGGGTGGACAATTCGAAAATCTTACACGAGCTAAAGAACACTTAATGGTCATTATCCCGATCACTCTATTCCTTATTACCGGAATTCTTTTCATGATGTTCAGGTCACTAAAATATTCCTTGATGGCATTAGTACAAGTTCCCCTTGCACTCGTAGGTGGTGTTGCCGCTCTTATGATCCGAGACATAAATTTTTCCGTTTCTGCAGGAGTAGGTTTTATTTCGTTATTTGGTATCTCTATCATGTCGGGAGTTCTACTCGTATCACGTATTAACCGCCATCGTATTGAGCTCAGAATGCAACTCCGGGAAGCCGTATATACGGGCACGACCGTACTTTTCAGAGCACGACTAATGGTAATGACTCTTGCAATGATCGGACTTATGCCGGCAGCACTTGCGACAGGCATTGGATCGGATATACAGCGTCCGCTTGCAACTGTTATTGTCGGCGGCCTGGCAAGTTCACTTCTGTTTCTCATTGTGCTCCCTGCTGTATACTATGCTATCGAATTACATTCGAAACATAGTCCGATCGTTACAGCTGTCGAGATCGAAGAACTCGAAGAGAAACATCACATAGAAGAGCTTCGCAAACACCACGAAGAAGAACTAAGAAACTTATCCCACAATCCAAAAAAAGCAATTGAACCCTGACATGAAAAGAATACGCAGGGGCTTAAGATCAAGTACTTCTACCAATAGAAGTGTAGGTATTATTGCACTTTCAATTTTTTCCGCATGTAACAGTTTGGCTCAACCGGCAACATTTATCGATTCTTCAGATTCACATATCTCTATCATACTTGGAATTGGACCGAATTATGGCTTTAAGAATGAAAGCACTTTCTCAGAAATGGCGTCCGTTCGATACGAATATCTTCATTGGAATTTTGGCTTACGATACTTGCATGGTAATGGAAGCCTGTATGGTTCGGTTCCGGACGAAAACATCGATGATATAGGCTTGGTTATCGGTTATAATTATAAACAACACCGGTATTCCATATCAGGGGGTGTTGGTATTAGTTACGCGGTATTCGTCATACGCGGAAAATTTCTCGATAGTGCGTATAGTAACTCCATTGGTGATATTGCCGCAATTTATGAAGAGATCCACTCTCATTCAATCTCTATTCCCATGCAAGCCGAAGCGTTTTGGACACCTTCTGATCTATTCGGTATGGGAATAATCTTCTTCGATAATATCAATACCGTGAAAAATAATTACGGATTTCTTATATCCTTAAAATTGAATGTAATCTAGCATCTTTACAATGATTTGTAGAATATTTTATATAAAAAATGATCTTTAGTCTTAATATGATCGCCGTTGGGATGCTTTCGATACTTTCAGTGGATTCGACTGCAACTCGCTTGCCAGTCACTGCAGATACAACCTTTTTGGTGCAGAAGAGGTATTCGGATTCTCTTCTGGAATTCAAAATATTTCCGGCATCTATTCGAAAAGAAGAAAGTGCCGAGACAAGGATCGCAAAGAATACAGATTCCATTCCCAATAAGATTATTCAGGATACAAGTGAGTTTATTCCTGTTGAGGAATTTACTTTTGCCGGAGAAAGAAGGTATATTCTCGATGGTTCTCAACCGCTCCGTGTTTCAAAAATAAAACCGGCGGCGGTACTCGCAATCCAGGGAACATATTTTGCGGTTCTGGTGGCATTGCATCTTTATCAAGAAAATACTTTCTGGAGGCAATCAACATCCTTTCGTGTCCGAGATAATTATGATGAATCATTCGGTGCAAACTATGGCGGGCACGGAATAGCGGGATACTACCTTTCCTATTTATCAACCGAATCTCTGCTTGCTTGCGGAGTCAGCACGAAACTTGCACCTATTTACGGTGCACTGATGGGGCTCGGTTATCAAGTATATGTAGAGGTGCTTGATGGCTACGGAAGCAACTTCGCTCTTTCCCCTTATGAAATGTATAGCAATGTCATCGGCGTCACATGGTATCTTGCATCTCAGTACTCTCCCTTTCTGCAAAACTTCGTGCCGAAATATAGTTATTACCCCTCATCCTGGTTCGGGTACCTGCCCAAAGCAGGATCAGAGACTCCAATCGATGATTACAGTGCATGGAATTTTTGGGTCGCTATTAATGTCCCGCATCTTATATCACCGAGCTACGATTCATTCTGGCCTTCCTGGCTTGATATCACTCCAGGTTATTCTGCCCGAAATCTTGGGTATTCCAATGCAACAAGGGTAGTTACATTATCCCTTGATTATAATCTTGTTAAATTACTTCCGGACGGCAGTCCATCATGGAACTGGTTTAAGCAAACGATAAATTTTTTCAAGTTGCCGTCACCCACAATCGAATGGAGCTTTGACCGATACTGGAATAAGGGACCGGTAAGACTTTACCTCGCTTACCCATTTCCGATTAAAATCGGTAATGTAAGATTTTAGATTTCTTTTTTTACCTATTTTTGCACTACAAAATGAATCATCGAAATTATTTTCTCCCGATATTAATGTGTTATGCCTTCTTTTGCATCTTTACTTCAGGCATTTATGCCCAAACCGATCCGGATCCTGAAAAAATAACTTTCGGCATCGGTATTACCGTGTTCCCATCTTCTCTTGTCGGAGACGTTCAGGAAAAATTCCAGGCAGGGGGATTCGCGAATATTCTTGTACCGATACAGGTAGGTGCGCATATTCTGATAGAACCGGAACTGGGCTTCTACAGGTATGATCAGAATGAAACTCTTCCGGATACCATCAAAGAGCATTATGATAGAGAGATTGTTCGAACCGGATTCGGAGTTTTTTACTCGAACGAACCTGATAGATTTTTCGAGTGGTACTTAGGAGGCAGATTAGGAATTCTTTCAAGTGAAGAGCATATTACTCATTCCCCTATTACTTCAGCTTACGAAGAGTTCAATCATCAATGGGGGGCTTTTTATGCGGGCGCTGCATTCGGAGTCGAATATTTTTTCTCGCCACATTTTAGTATAGGCGGAGAAATTCATNNATTCCTTATGTAACCGTCGATTCTTCGCAAAATGTCTGGAGTACGAACGTAACCCTTTCCGCACGATTCTTTTTCTGATATTGAAGATTTTTTCCCTCCCCGTAATCATAAATTTCTTATCATAGAAACATTTGCGAATTGTGAAAAATAGCCTTATCTTTTCATATTCTTACTGCCGTACTTTTTTCTAAACCAAACCCTTATTAAAAAAAACGTTCTCCCGTAGCGTATATTTATATTATTCATATCACTATTATTTAGGCGTTCGTCTTAATTCTGAGTGATCTCCTTTAATAATTTATGATACGCAAATTTGTTCACT
>PLXB01000406.1 GCA_003151215.1 Ignavibacteriota bacterium | reverse complement strand
GATCCCCGCATCACGATGGAGGAGATATAACGTCTCTTCACCATTACGCAATCTGTCTTTTGCCCATAGTTCAATATCGCCAATGATGTCTTGTACAGTTCGATCTGCCATTTATTCCATATCGGCGATAAGTGAGAGAATAATTCTGGCACATTCGGTTTTCGAAACAAGCGGCACTTCTTTCTGCAAGCCGTCTTTTCCGAATATCGTGATCCGGTTCGTATCGGTGGAAAATCCCGATCCCGGTTCATCAAACTTGTTGAGAACGATCATATCAAGACCTTTCTCGTCAAGTTTCCCTTTTGCATATTCTGTTGCATGGTGTCCGCCTTCGAGGGCAAAGCCGATGATCTTTTGTTTTGCTTTTTTCTTTCCGAGAACATCCTTCAGAATATCCTTGGTAGGCGAAAGCTCAAGCGATAATTTTTTCTTATTGGCAGACTTCTTTATTTTTTCTTTCGAAATGTCGCTTGGCCGGAAATCACTGACGGCAGCGCTCATGATAAGGATATCATGCCCCGGTAATTGGGAAAGCACTTCATCGCGCATTTGGTCAGCAGTCTCAATATCGATGCGATTAATTGATGACGGAGTTGCCACCGAAGAAGGTCCCATGATGAGGGTAACATCTGCTCCGAAAAACTCCGCCGCCTCTTTTGCAAGCGCAGCGCCCATCTTGCCGCTGGACCTGTTGCCGATAAAGCGGACAGGATCGATAGGCTCATAGGTGGGGCCGCCGGTGATCAGAATATGTTTTCCGGCAAGCGGAAGCGGAGCAGAAGGCGGAGGCAATGGAACTTGTGAAGTGATAAAAAGCTGTTCGAACTGCCTGACGATCTCATCGGCTTCCGGCATTCTGCCCANNGGATCCGCTTCCGGCATTCTGCCCATGCCGATGATACCGCTCGCAAGGATGCCTTCTTGCGGCTCGATAAATTTTACTCCTTTTGATTTCAGCCATTCAATATTTTCTTGAACTGCCGGCTGCTGCCACATTTCTTCATCCATTGCAGGAGCGATAACGAGTTGAACATTCTGATCCAACGATGATGCAAGAAGCAAAACGGGATTATCATAAATGCCGCGGCGCAATTTTCCTAATGTTGCTGCCGAGCATGGCGCGATCAGCATGGCATATGCCGATCTGCCGAGATGGACGTGCCACGTCCCTGTTCCGGATGAAGGAAAGATTTCCGTTATTGCCTGGTTGCCGGTGAGAATAGAAAGACTGTATGGCGTCGTAAATTTTTGGGCAGAGTTTGTCATGACACAATGCACTTCAGCACCGGCATGAACCAGTTCGCGGGCAATGATCGGTGCCTTCGCCGCAGCGATCGAGCCGGTGATGCCGTAGATTATTTTTTTACCGCTTAGCATATTGATTATTCAAAGATCGCATTCATCGCAGTTCGCAATTCTTCTTCCGTATTATAAAAGTGCGGCGAAAGCCTTAGCTTTCCGCCCCGAACAGCGGCGATGATCCTTTTCTTTAGCAGCCGCTTTAACACTTCTTCGGGGTTTTCTATTTCAACACTGACAATACCTGCTCTTTCAGATGCAATTTCGGGTGTCAGCACTTTTACTCCGTGACTGTTGAATCTCGAAATAAGATATGAAGTATGTTCGAGAATTCGTTTTTCGATCTCGGCAAATCCGAATTCCTGATGAAATGTAAGCGATGCGTTCAGCGCTGTAATGCCGGGAGAATTCAGTGTGCCTCCTTCATATCTGCCCGCATCGTCGCGAATCCGGTCCGTATCATAATCAAAAAAATCAAACGGATTTTTTACACTGCCGGCACCCATGGAAGATTGATGAATGAGACTCTGTGTTTTTTCGCTGAGGTAAATGAACGCCGTCCCTTCGGTACCCATCAGCCATTTATGAGATCCGGCAGAAAGAAAATCAACTTGTGATTTTTCGACATCAATAAAAGAATGCGGCAAGCCCTGAATAGCGTCGATTGCGAAAATGATGTTGCGTTCTTTGCACAGTTTTCCGATAGCATCCAAATCAGATCGGAAGCCGGTTAGGAATTGGACAAAACTAAGAGAAAGCAGCTTTGTCTCGGGTTTGAGATGTTTTTTTATAAGATCGACCGTGATCCTTCCGTCTTCCGGCGCCATGAAATCAACTCCAACGCCGCGCAACTTTTTTTGATTTAAATATGGATATACATTAGCTGGATATTCATACCGGTAAAGAAGAATTCTATCGCCTTTATTCCATTTGATTCCCGATGCCAGGAGATTGATACCTTCGTCAGTATTGAGAACGAATGCAATTCTCTCGGCTTTCGTATGCAAAAGACGCGCGATCAGGCCTTTTGTTCTCGAAGCGATCTGATTTGCCCATGGGTAGGACTCGATTCCTTTGAGTGCCCGACGTTCCATATATTTATCGACTGCATCGCGGACAACAAATGGCAGCGGACTAATGGCAGCATGATTGAGGTAGATCATGTCCGTCCAGGTATGAGGGAATTGCTTTCTGGCGTCTTCGAGAGTCATTATTTATTTTTCAAAATCTGTTCAACTTTTCTTACGTCTTCTTCGGTGTTCACTTCAACAGAGGAATTTGTGACGCGAATTGCTCTGATCTTCAATCCATGATAAAGCCATCGAAGCTGTTCGAGTTTTTCGGTCTCTTCNNCGGAATGCATACAGCCCGATATGCTTCCAATACAAATTCTCAGCTTCAGAGTTTTCGCGAACATGGGGAATTGCCGCTCGGGAAAAGTAAAGAATATCGTCAGCGGCAGAAGTCACAACTTTCACAATATTAGGATTATCAATATCATTCTTTTTGGTAATCGGCGAGATGGGCGTTGCGATCATGACTCCGTCATCTTTCAATGCTGTTGCAAGTTGCTCGATAACCCGGGGCTCAATGAGCGGTTCATCGCCTTGCACATTTATGATAATTTCGAAATCGTCCGACAAATGCTTCGCAGCATAGGCAACACGCTCCGTGCCGTTCGCGCAATTTTCGGGAGTCATAATTGCGCCCGCTCCAAAACTATTAACGTGTTTTGCTATTTCATCGCTATCGGTTGCGACGACGACCATATCGATTCCTTCGGTTTTCTTGCATTGGCGATAAACGCGCTCGATAAGCGTCATTCCTGCAATGAGATGCAGCGGTTTTCGGGGCAAGCGTGTCGAGCCAAGCCGTGAAGGGATGATTATTGCAGTTTTCATGGATGCAAATATGCACTATACTTTTCTGTCTGCCGAGAGTTTCGCTTTCTTTCAGTGAAATCCTAAAAGGAACGGAAATGCCAAAATAACCGTATTTTTGTAGACACTTTATGAAAACCACTGACCAGGAACTGCTGCAACAGGTTGCCGGAGGCGATTCGGAGGCTCTCTCGGAATTCTATGACCGTCATTCGCGGCTGATCTATGGCTCGCTTTTGCGGTTATTAAATGATACCGACGATGCCGAAGATATATTGCAGGAAGTATTTATTCAGGTCTGGCGAAAAGCTTCGACCTATAAAGTGAATCTCGGGTCTCCGAAGAATTGGCTTGTTCGCATTGCCCATAACCGTGCCATTAATTTGATCCGCTCCCGTCGCCAGCGCGGGAAAAATGCCGAGATCCCTATCCCCGACGAAGATAACGGCTCGATGATCGGCAGTGAGCTGATCGACGATTCACTCATTGCTCAAACCATCAACGCCGAGCGGATGCAAATGATCAGCGTTGCAATGCGCGATCTTCCCAAAGATCAGGTCGTACTTTTAGATATGGCTTTTTTTCAAGGTTATTCGCATTCGGAAATTTCCGAGGCTTTACAAATGCCTCTTGGAACTGTGAAAACGAAAATTCGTAATGGTTTATTATCGCTGAAACATTCATTGGGCTTTCTGAAAAGTGAATTTACTTAAAAGACCTTTACAAATCCAATTTCTGCTTCTGAGTGT
This sequence comes from Ignavibacteriota bacterium, assembly GCA_003151215.1. The sequence goes on along the minus strand of PLXB01000406.1, from coordinate 6,802 downwards.
ATTACCAATAAGGCAAAGAAGACTTTTCATCGGAGTTATACGATTACCAAGAGAGTGATGGATAGAGTAGAACAAGAACATATAAACGATACGGCTCTGCAAGTTCAGCGCTACCAATTAGGATTCATGACTCCCGATGAAGAGGTGGCGTTCGAACATGCCCTTGCCAAATCTTCCGATCTTCGCGAAGAACTCGAAAAAACCGGTGACGGATTGACCTCTCTCTATGAAAATCTTGCCTACGATATGCCGCTGCCCAGGAAAGAGCTGAAGGCGAACATCATTTCGAAAATTGCCGAGATATCTCCGATGAGATCAATGCAGGATGCCGATGCATTTATTCTTCATGGTTCCGATATGAAATGGACTGAGACGAACATCCCCGGTATTAAATTCAAGATCCTTTATAAAGATGAAAATGACCGGACGATGCTCATTGCCCGCTTCGCGCCCGGTGCTATACTTCCGTCCCATAAGCGTCTGGGCACGGAAGAATGTTATGTCCTATCCGGTGATTTTTGGGCTGATGGCCAAAAACTCGTTGCCGGAGATTTCATTGCCGGGCTTGCCGGAGAGGAACCTGATCCGGTTTATAGCGAAGGCGGCTGCGAACTGCTTCTGAAACTTTCCATTCCTCATGAGATCAGGCTGAATTGACTGTCATATCCATTTGCTACTTGCAAAGGTCAGGCTTGCCTGGCCTTTTATATTTCAAATACTCCCTTATAATAAGCCAAACAGGAATAGCTCCCTCTCCCAAATCCACTTCGTCATCTCCCGTGTATTAGACGCAGTTCATTTGATCGCGATCTGAATGAATTTCTTTTTTCACTAAACATATTAATGTATGAAAACTAATCGTTTACTTTCTGTTCTTGCTGTATTGGCGTTCGTAATGACGAGCTCTCTTACAGCATTGGCATCGAGCCATAGGGAAGCGCCGCTTATCAGTAACGATCCGCTTGCGGATAATACCGATCTCTACGCTTTCCGTTCACCTGATGATCCGACTACCATTACGATCATCGCAGATTATATTCCATTCGAACTTCCTGAAGGAGGACCGAACTACTTCAATTTCGGAGAGAATATTTATTATGAAATTCATATCCGCAATCAGGCAACGAAAACTCCTGCCGGTAACGGAGATGATATCACCTACCGTTTTACTTTCACCAATACGAATGAAGATCCTACAACGTTCTTCAATATTCGTCTGGGAAAGCAAAATCTGAAGACGACATATCTTTGCCAGAAAAGCATCGATGGCGGCGTCACATGGACAACCGTTAAAGACGGCGGCATTGTGCCTCCGACATTTATCGGAGATCGTTCGATAGATAATCCCCCTGCCATTGGTATAAATTATAATAAGGCAGGAATGTCATACGGTCAAATATGGAATAATGCCATCACCACAGCTAACAGCGGCGAAACATTATTCTGCGGACCGGTTGACGATCCCTTCTTCGTTGATCTTGCCGGAATTTTCGATCTCGGTAACTTCAGAAAAGACGGAAAAGTCGATGCGCTTGCAGGATTCAACTGCCATGCGATTTGTCTGAAAATTCCGATCAGCATGTTGCAGGCAAGCGGTATGTCAGTATCAAGTGCTACGAGCATTCTTGATCCAAATTTCGTGATCGGAGTTTGGGCGTCGGCTTCGCGTCCGATGATTACAACGCTTAATAGCGATGGCAGCAAGCCGACCGTATCCGGAACTTACGTTCAGGTATCGCGTCTTGGAATGCCGCTTACTAACGAAGCGATCATTCCGATCGGCATGAAGGATAAGTGGAATGCAACGACTCCTTATAATGACCTTCCGTATGCTGCGAATTTCACGAATCCTGAACTTGCCCTTTATTGTGGTAACGGAGCATTCGGCGCAGCAGTCGGAACGTTGCTTGATCTTCGCGTTGATACCAATTCACTCGGTTTAGGCTTGGATTTCCGTAATACCAAAGACGGCTTATTCCCATTGAAGGGTTCTGCGGGAGTGAAAGGGACAGCTCTTGACGATGCGCAATTCGGAAATGTCCTTTTGCAAAAAGGTGCACCGCGCTCGGCTGATCTTCTGCCTATCTTCTATACCGGAGTTCCGAACGAAGCTCCGTACCAGCTTGCAACCGGAAAAGCAGGCAATCCGCTTGCAGCCGGAAAACCTTTTATCAACAACTTCCTGCCGACTCTCGGCGATATGCTTCGCCTGAACATGGCAGTGCCGGTAACCAATCGGACAAGTGCTGATTTCTCAAGTGAAGGCTTGATCCAGGCTGCAGTACTCGGATTAACGGATACTCGCTTTGCAGGCGATGCATCCTTACAGCCGATTCCGAACATGGATGGCTTCCCGAACGGACGCAGGCTTGAAGACGATGTTACGCGTATCGAATTGCAGGCAGTCGGCGGATTAGTGCTGAATGCTATCGGTCTTTGGACTGATGACTATAAGCCGGCGTCAAGTCCTTCGCCTGTGACTCCGCAGCTTCTTGCGAAGATCACATGGAATGCAGGAATCGAGCACAACGATGTGGCATTCAGTACAACGTGGCCGTACCTTGGGCTTCCTCATAAAGGATCTGACGGATTGCGCACCGTAAGCGCCGTTCATCAGACTCAGCCTAATAGCATCGGCATACGCGCTCCGCGGAATTTCTTCAGCGGATCGAACTATCCGAATCCTGTCTCTGCCAATGGCACTTCGATGAACTACCATCTCAGCGATGGCGGCGAGATCAGCATCGTCCTCTTCGATATGAACGGACGCCAGGTGACGACGATCCAAAGCGGCTACCAATCGCCCGGCGATTACAGTGCAAGCTGGAAGCCCGCATCGAATATTGCAGCAGGCACCTACATTGCCTCGCTCTTAGTGAATGGCGAGCATTCGCATGACATCAAGGTTACGGTGACGAAATAATCATCCGACACTGAGCATACTTTGCAAGGGCAGTCCGCAAGGGCTGCCCTTTGTTATGTCTCTTTTTCCAATTCATCCGGAAGCAAAAAAAGGCGTACTAAAGTCAGCGTAACTGATTCAGTCCTCAGAACTCAGCACTCCCTTCCCGTTGTTAAACCGCTCATGTCTCATTTCCCCGCAACGAAATCCATTCTCTCTGCAGAGCATCTTGCACGCTTCCTGCAGGAGAAATATTCTCTGGGCAGCGAGACGAAATGTCGGATCATTCGATCAGGCATTAACGATAATTATATTGTCACCGATGGTGAAAAGAAATTTGTATTCAGAGTTTATAGTCTTGATTGGCGCTCTGAAAAAGAGATCACTGAAGAGATCAGGCTTCTCGCATTCCTAAAAGGGAAAAATATTTCCGTCTCGTATGCAATTCCGGATTCCGGCGGCCGGTTTCTCCAAACGTTTGATGCATTCGAAGGAAAGAGGTTCGGCGTGCTCTTCAGTTTTGCCGAAGGAAAGAAGATACCGCATTTTGCTCCCGAGTTGCATTTTAAGATCGGCGAAGTAATGGCGAATCTTCACAATGTAGTTGTAAATAAACAGATAGATCGCGTAACGTACACGCCGGAAGTGCTTCTTGTCAATTCGCTTAAACATGTTGAAGAATTATTCCCTGGAGTTACTGATGAAATGGATTTCATGCGATCGGCGCAAGCATTCCTGCTGAAGGAATTCCGAAAGGCAAATATTTCAGAACTCCGGCGCGGTATTGTGCACATCGATATCTGGTTCGATAATCTGAATATCTCCGATGACGGCGGCGTCACGCTTTTCGATTTTGATTTTTGCGGAAATGGCTGGCTTGCCATTGACCTTGCCTGCTACCTTATGGAACTTCATTTTACCGAACCGGTTGAAGCCGAGTACCGCACAAAAGCAGAGGGCTTCCTTGCCGGATATGAATCGGTTACTCCGTTAAGCTCAGAAGAAAAACGTCTCCTTCCGCATCTTGGCTTATGCTTGTACTTCTTCTACCTCGGAGTGCAATGTCTGCGCTTCGATAATTACAGCAATGTCTTCTTAAGCGAAGCAAATGTGAAGCGGTATATCATCGCCAGAGTACAGAGATTTTGGAATTTTCATAAATTTAATCACTGATGTTAGGCTGAGATTTGCTCNNGATTCATCCCAAATGCGCGGAAGACAAGCAGCACAGCTCCAACTGCAGCGATAACACGCGATACTTCCATCACGATCTGTCGTTCCTTAGCATATTTGCGAGTTAGCATTATGAGCGGAAAGACAATAAGGATGACGGTGATCTGCCCGGCTTCGATGCCGACGTTAAATCCTGTCAGTGGCACAAAAACACTTCCGCTTTCCATCATGCCTTTTAGGATGTCGGTTAAGTGTCCGGAAAATCCTGCGCCATGAATAAGACCGAAGCTTCCGGCGACGATCCAGCGGTTCTTCGTTTCCGTGCGGACAACGTTTTCGATACCAACATAGACGATCGAAAGTGCGATCAACGATTCGGTAATGACAGGCGGCAGCGAAAGGATGCCGAGCGCAGAGAGAATAAGTGTTGTCGAATGCGCAATAGTAAAAGCAGAGATGACAGAAAATAGCGAACGGAAATTTTTCGTGACGATAATAAGGCCGAGCAAAAAAAGAAGATGATCGTATCCTTCCAAAATATGAAAATATCCGATCTTAAAAAACGTTTCAAATTGCTGACCCATTGAGGATTATGGCTTAACGATAAGAGTTGGTTTTGAAGCTGTGAAAATATGATTATCTTCTTTAGAGAACGCTTTAATGAAGAAAATATTCATCTGCTCGCTGAATTCTTTAAAGAGTACACGTTCGTCTATAATAAGCGAAGTGAAAGAGGGGTGCGAATATTTTATTTCGAAGATCAGAGACGTTCCGTCATCGGTACGTTTGAGAAGTGTTGGCATGACCGGTGAGTTATAACTACCATTCGCCCACACTCTGAAAAAATTCTTTACATATTCGAACTCAGCATTCTGGAATTCCTGAGAGGAAAGATTATCAGCTTTTCCGCCATACCAGTTCTTTACCGCTTTGGTGAGATCGTCTTTATAATATGAGACTTTAATGAACAGGTCGCTTCCCTTAAGCTCCGCCTGCGCATAGCTGATGTGAATATCATGCGCGCGTATCGGGCGCACGAAAGCAAAAAGCGAAAAGCAAAAAGCGAAAATCAGAAAGAGAGACTTCATTTCGCGTCCGCGGTATTTGCTTGGAGTCTCGTCAGTGTCGTCTGAGCATCATTCACTGTGATTGGTGTCAGGTACTGATTCTCATTCAGGGCGAATTTCAATTCGGTGATTGCTTTCTCTTTATTTCCTGCTTTGGCGTAGATCATTCCGGCATGATAATGCAAGCTCGGATTCAACGTCTTCATCCGCATTGCCTGTTCGATGATCGGAATGGCATCAGAAGCATTCCCCGTCTTATACAATGCCCAGGCATACGTATCGAGAGCATCAATATTCATTGGGCGAATGTTATATTGTTTTTCGGCGCGAGTCTTTGATTCAGCGAGATTTATATCGTGATTGAGACAGAATGCTGCATACTCACGGTCGATATTCCAGCCGTCTTTCTCATGCAACGTGAAAGCATCGAGCGCTTTTTTCTCCATTTGCTGCGCCCCTTCTTTTTGTCCCATTGCCACATAAAGATCGGCAAGTTGTTCGATAAAAATATGCTCGGGCAAAACCTGCGCAGCTTTGACGAGCGATTCGATAGCTGCAGGATAATTCTTCCGTGCCGCATTGATCATTGCAAGCCCGCTCATTGCGAAAGAATAATTCGGCCGCTCTTCGAGAATACCCTTATAAATAAATTCAGCCGTATCAAGTTTCCCCCAGTTCAGATAAATATTTGCGAGGTTGAAGAGCGCCCATTCGCGGTTTTCCTGACCGGAAGCACCGGCATCGGCAGCCATTTTCATTGCCTGGATAGCGCCGGCGCGATCGCCATTGAGTTCGCGAAGATAGGAAGCGCGGGCATACGAGCGAAGATCGGGACGCGCATTCATCATCTTATCGACTGCCGTAACTGCTTCGTCATATTTGCCTAGTTCGACATCGGCATCGCAGAGAACTCCGTACGCGCCGCTATTATACGGATTTTTTGCAATAGCTTTATCAATGGTTGATTTTGCATCGGCAAAATTATGCCGTGTCATCATTATGCCGGCGATCAGGACATTGGCTTCGAAATTATCCGGACTTCTGCGCAATACTTCGGCAAGGATTCCATCGGCGACAGGAAAATAAACCTGATGCTGGCCTGAAACGCGGGCTTCCTGAATATAGACCTGCGCAAGCTCGATGTAATTTTTTGTCTCATCGGGATGCTTTGCGATCTCATCGCGCAGATGAGCAACTGTAAGCTGTGCTTTGCGGAATTCAACCGAAGTACTATCGCCGGCGCGTGGCAGAAGATCGGGCATTTTCATCGACTTATCTTCGGCTTGCTTGCATGAAGATATACCAATTAAGAGAGAGAGAGCAAATACCGCAGCAATGAGCGATTGTAAGCGTAATTTCATAGAAAATGTAGAATTAGAAAATATGCACCTAATACACGCGAAAATCCGCTTTGGATGTGGACATTTAACCCTTATTTTCCCAAATCCAAACTGCCTAATGGATTGTATTAGGGGCATATTTCTTACATGGCTAAAATTTGCATTATTCTACTTCTTCTTACTGCTTCATCCACTCTTGCCCAGGATGTAAAGACTGATTCATTGAAGAAAGTCACAGGTGAAGACGTTACCGTGAGCGCCGAGCGCCCCTATTCTGCAGCAAGCGATGCGGAGTTCCGGGCAGCCGATCTTGAGCTGCG
>PLXB01000284.1 GCA_003151215.1 Ignavibacteriota bacterium | reverse complement strand
CGGCGTTATCAAAGCAAATTTTCCGGCGCGAATTGCTTATCAGGTTGCAACGAAAGTTGATTCCCGTACTATTCTCGATTCAATGGGCGCGGAGCAATTGCTTGGCAACGGCGATATGCTTTACTTGCCAAGTGGCACACCGAAACCGATCCGCTTGCAGGCTCCTTATATTTCCACCGATGAAGTGGAAGCAATGGTCGAAGCGATTGCCGTTCAGCAGGGATCGGGATATTCCTACACTCGTCCCTGGACTCTTCCGTCACTCAGAGCAAAAGGCGGCGGCACATCGAGCGGAAATGACGATGGAGAATATGATGAGCTTTTCGAAGAAGCTGCATGGTGTTTCTTCCGCAATAAACAAGGTTCGACTTCCATGCTTCAGCGTCGCCTGAAGATCGGCTACTCTCGCGCCGCGAGGATCGTTGACGAACTCGAGCGTGTCGGCATCATCGGTCCTTCCGATGGAGCTAAAGCCAGAGAAGTCCGCATCGAATCCGAAGAGGAACTTGAGCTGATTCTGAGGAATTTGGATTGAGCAGTAAAAAAGATTTTTTCCCCCGTTACGGTTTCCTGCTACTCGTATCAGGAATAATTATTTTTCGGTTTTTCTATAGTCTCAGCCAGGAATTCTGGTATCCTCAGGATCAGGATGTTCTCCAAATTTATCTGATAGGGCTGAAATCCTTTACGACACATACCTACCCCTATTTTGGCGCAGATGTCGTCTATAATGCATCGCAGATTCCGGGCGCATTACAAGGATATCTCGTATCTGTCGGATGGTATCTTTGGAAAATTCCGGAAGCTCCATACTTTGTCTTAAATATTCTTCTTGGAATAAGTCTCAGTTTCCTCACCTGGTATTCTTCGAAGCGCCTGCCGGATATATCACGAGCTTTTATCTGGATCTATATTTTTCTTATTCCTTGGTCTATTTGTTATTTTACACGGATCATTAATCCGTCGTATGTTATTCCCGGAGCAATACTTTTCATCATCGGGATACTCGAAATTTATCCTTCTACTAAAAAAAATATTGTCCCAGAATGGATTTCGTTTTCTTTTCTTGGCTTTGCGATTTTCTGGATCATGCAATTGCACATGTCCTGGGTGCTGCTTGGGCCTTTTACAGCTGCAGCATTCTACCATCTGCTCAGGACAAAAAACATCAGCCGTATTCTAAAAAGTGGCGGGTCATTTCTTGTTGGCTGCATAACGACGGCCAGTTTGCTTATTCCAACGCTTCTCACGCAGGGAATGACAAACAGTCAGGGCAAAAGTGTTTCTGCAATGGTTGAATTTCATCCGGAGCATATTACGGAATTTTTTAAGCTTCTTGGCATATATCTCGGCTATGCCTGTTTTGATCTCAATAGATTTAGATCATTGAATGCTGCCGATAGCGGGAGGTTCCAGGATTTATATCCCTGGGCTACTCCCTTTATGTATATCATTCTCATAACGGGATTTTTGCAAGCTCTTTGGTTATTTCTTTGCTTCTTCCGCAAAGGCAGGAAAGATCCGGTAATGCGCCATGTTGCCAATATCACGATTGCCGGATTTGTTATTTTTTTCCTTTTTTCGCTTTTCTCGCATATCATTCCCGTCTCTCATGCAGCAGTGCTATTTTTCCCGCTTGTGGTGATCTATGCCCTGCATACTTTCCGTGAACCCCTGCAAAAAGCATGGGTAAGAATTTGGTTTTGCATTGCATTTGGATCGGCAGTGATTTTTTATGTGGCTAATGGACTTGATCGTTACGAAACGATCTCCTTATATAAAAACCGCGATGCTATTGTTAATGCATTGCAGCAGGATAATTATAAATTAGTCGGATTACGCAGATACGAAAAATAAGTAAAAATCAAATATACTCATTTTTCGTTTTTGGCATTCAATGAACAAGGCAATTCAACTTCGCCAGGTCACAAAAACCGATAAGCCCCGATTCGGGGATCTTTTGCAGCAGTATCTTGGCGAGGATGGAGGTAGAGTATTTGCCGCTCCGAAAAATCCGGACAGTTCATATTCCTACCCGTACTTTAATCTTTACTGGCAGGAACCCACTCGTTTTCCGTTTTATATTATTGATGGAAATATCGTAGCCGGGTTTGTGATGATTCGCCAACTCTCAGGTGATCTTTACTCAATAGCAGAATTCTATATTCTCCCTGATAAACGCCGCTCAGGTATTGGCAGAGCTGCAATGAACAAAGTATTCGAGACTTTTCCCGAAAAGTCATGGCTCATCAGTGTCATACGCCAGAATAAAGCAGCATACGATTTTTGGATAAATATTGCAGAGAATTTCACTGTGCCGATCGAGCTCGAAATCATCGAGAAACAGCGCTTTCATTGGCCGGGGAAAGCATAATTTTTTTTTCATTGTTCATCCTTCTTCCTTCCCCAGTTCCGCTTCCCGCATCATCCGCTCTGCGATCTGCTTGCCTAAAGCTCTCGATTGCATTGCCGGTTCAAGCGTATGCTCCCTGCGTTTTGGTGCAGTGCCGGGGACTGAAACCGTCGTTAAGAATCTTGTCCGTTCTTTCGGGTCGACATAGACCGGTCTTGCCTGCGAAAGATGCTCCTGCTTCGAACTCCAGCCATGATGCGTGCCTTCGGCAGCAAGCATCACTAAATGATTCTCGCGATACTTCGCATTGATCTTATCCAGCACATTCATCATTCGCTCCTGCTGACGCAAAGTTTTTTCGTTGTAGGAAAATGTAAGCTGCATATGGTTCCCGGGTCCGAGATCGGAAAGGATGACGCCGAGTTTCTGGTAACGGAATTCCGGCTTATAAATTTTTTCAAGTAGGCGGTGAACATGGGCAATGAGATCGGGAGTATAGGATGTCGGCTCATAAAGAGCATCGCTTAAGGAGCCGGAATATTTCGGATCGTCGTTGAAGCGATTGGTCAGAATAAAAACTCCGGCAATTCCGGCAACGAGTTTATGCGCGCGAAGCGATTCGGCTGCCATACTCATAAAAAGTGCGGCGGCATCCTTGAGTTCGCCGAGTGAAGTAACATATTTTCCGAACGACCTTGATCGCATGATCTGCTTCGGCGGCGCAAGATTTGCTTCGAAGGGAATGCAGGAAATGCCGCGAAGCTCCCAGACCATTTTTAATCCGCCGATATGCAGATGCTTTAAGATCCACTGATCGGGCATTGCAAGAAGCTGCGTCGTAGTATAAATTTTCTTTTCATTGAGCAATTTGTCGACCTGCCTGCCCACTCCCCAAAGATCGCCCACTTCGAGCTTGCTTAAATATGAGTTACGCAGTTCAGGATTGCCATGAAGATTCAGGACTCCGCCAAGCGAAGGATCTTTCTTTGCAAATTCAGCAGCGGCTTTTGTGAGGGTTTTCGATTCGGCAATGCCAACCGATACGGGCACTTTTACTTCGCGCAGAACCTGTCCGCGAAGAGATCGCATATACTCCGTGGGTTTTTTCCACTCCAAGCCGCGCATATTGATGAAGGCTTCATCGACGGAATAGACTTCCACTTCCGGCGAGTAATCACGGATGATGCGCATCACCTGCTCCGATACCTGCATATAATAATTGAAGTTCGCGCTGAAGACCTTTACTCCATGCTTTCTGAAAAAATCACGATACTGATACGCCGCGCCCGCCATCGAAACTCCCATCGCTTTCACCTCGTTCGAGCGCGAGATCACCACGCCGTCGTTATTCGAAAGCACAACAACAGGCTTGCCCTCCAGCGTCGGATCCAAAGTCCGCTCGCAGGACACATAAAAATTATTGCAGTCAATTACTCCGACCATTTTTGCATGTCATTTCGAACGGACTCTGACGCGACGAAGGAGCAGCAGAGGTAGTGAGAAATCTTAAAATAAAATAGATCCATATTCCACCGGAAGCCCTTGGAAGTTATTATAATTCAATATCAT
>PLXB01000229.1:9063-11610 GCA_003151215.1 Ignavibacteriota bacterium | reverse complement strand
CGCGTCCGATGACGGGATCGAGCTTTCCTTTTGCCGCAAGTTCGGTCAGATCGCGTCCGTATTTTTCCAATGACTGGTAACGCTCTTCGGCATTCGGATCGGTGACACGCTGCGTGCCGCGCACAGCCTGCAATGCTTTAAGCACGGCATTCTTTGTTACCCCCTGATCCTTGAGCAGACGCGATGCTTCGGATTTTTCTTCGATGATGGCCAGAAGCAAATGCTCCGTTGAAATATATTCATCTTTGAGGGCTTCGGCTTCCTTGCGGGCAGTATCGAATAATTTATTCAGCGCCTGTGAAGCATAGGCATTCGCACCGCCAACTCCGCCGACCTTCGGAAGTTTTTCCAGAAGAACATTCGCCTTAATGCGAACCTGATCGATATTCACGCCGATCTTGCGAAGCACGGAAACGAATACTCCCTCGCCATCCTGCGCCAATGCAGCAAGAAGATGCTCGGGTTCCACCTGTGAATTTCCGTAATTCCCGGCGATTTCGACTGCTGCCTGTAACGCTTCCTGCGTTTTTACCGTAAGCTTATTCGGATTGATTGCCATAATTCTTTCGTTTTCTTTTCTAATCCGTTACATACTTTATTTATTGAGGGAATACCTGCCAAATCGCATTACATCAAACGAGGCATACGCGCGATCTGTGCCGCGTTTTTTTATGTGCGGCATCTCACTTTTTTTGCTGTACTCCTGTCTTTTTCTACGTCCGGTTTTTTCGCAAACGAAACAGCCGATCAATATCCAAGCCGATGAAGAAATCGGAGCCGGAGATAAAATTCGTTTCCGGGGTCATTTCCATTTTCAACAGGGTTCGATCTTTGCTACTGCCGATAGCGCCATCAGATATGTTGTGCAGAATACCGTCGATCTCTATGGCAACGTGATGATCCGGCAGGATACGCTTCTTGTCGAAGCGCCGTTCGTGCACTATGACGGTAATACGAATACTGCCCGCGGAGATGACGGTGTGAAATTCTCGGACCGCGACGCGAATATCACTTCCCGATGGGCAACATACGATATGAATTTGCAGCGTGCGGATTTTCATGAGTTCGTTCGTGCCAAACAGGAGAAAACAATCCTGACCTCAAACGATCTGACCTATTTTCGTTCGACGCAGACATCCATCGCACGCGGAAATGTTTTTGTCAGATCCGATTCCGGCACCTTAAAAGCAGATGAAGTAACGAATGCAAAAACAGTCGGTGAAACCATTGCCCGCGGAAATGTCGATGCCCGAAACGATTCGCTCATCATTCTCAGCGATTATCTTTTCCAGTCGAAACCGCTCGGACTTCTGACCGCTTCGGGAAATGTAGAGGCATACTCGATACAAAATAATACGATCCAGTACGGCGATACTCTTGCCAGGTTCAGTAAATTGGGCTATATGATCGTTCCGAAAAATCCTTTGCTGCTGATCATTGATTCGTCGCTGAAAACAGATTCTCTTACCGGCAAACAGTTCATAGCATTTGATACACTCCGCATTAAATCACAAGTGATGGAAGCCTTTCAGGGCGATAGTGCTCATTTTATTGCAACCGACAGCGTCAAACTTAACCGCTCAAATTTTTATGCGATCGGATCGAAGCTCTATTATACACAGCAGGATGGCATCATGCGAATATACGGAAACAAAAAGCAGACGATGTGGTATGACAGCACAGAGATAGACGGGGACAGCATCGTCATGTATCAAAAGGATAAAAAGGTTGATCATGTTGTTGCATTCGGGCATGCATTCGCCACCGACCCGTATAAGGATTCGACGGTGACCGGAAGAGTGAATCAACTTTCATCACAGAAAATGACGCTCTTTGTCGTTCAAGATACGGTNNATTCAACCGTTCGAGCGGCGACAGCTTGCGGATAGATTTTCTCAATAATTCTCCTCAGCGAGTTACCGTTCTTTCCGGCACTGAAGGAGAATATTGGCCGGAGCGTTTTGTAAAAACCAGAGGCGCTGCATTTCGTTTAGGCAATTACGAACGCCATATCGAATGGAGACCGAAAATAAACGATCTCTCACTGTCATGGACACCAAAAGAATTTATCAAATTCCCTTAATGAGTATCTCGATTTTAATTTATCATTGAAAAAGTGGAGCAGCTTTACTCCGAACACTTAAAAAAAATATACGGCAAACGCACGGTCGTNNTATGCACGTGCAAGAAAAGGCATTGGCTATCTCTCGCAGGAAGCCTCGATCTTTCGGAAGATGACCGTCGAGGAAAATCTTCTTGCTGTTCTTGAACTAATGCCCTATAATAAACAAGCCCGTAAAGAAAGAGCGGAGCAATTAATGGAAGAGTTTGCGATCTCCAACATTCGTAACTCCAAAGGCTATATGCTTTCCGGCGGTGAGAGACGCCGCTGCGAAATAGCGCGCGCATTGGCGACGAATCCAAAATATATTCTGCTTGACGAACCTTTCGCCGGGATCGATCCTGTCACTGTTGAAGAAATCATGCAGATCGTTATCCGCCTGAAAGACCGCGGCATCGGCATTCTTATTACCGATCATAATGTGC
>PLXB01000229.1:0-8996 GCA_003151215.1 Ignavibacteriota bacterium | reverse complement strand
GAATTCATTTGCTGAAGATCATTAGAAAAATCATACATCGATCTTCCAAGCATGTCATATATTCTTAATGAAACTGTCTTCGTTTGTGGTGTTATCCAATAAAGTTTGCAAAATAATTCATTAGAAACAGGATTTTGCTTTATCGTTATCCATGCATAATAGCTAACGGGAATTGATTCAGTTTTTACGGAAAGCTTATTTAAATCTATTTTCTTTCTCAGAACTCCCTGAAAACCGGTTACCATAACTGTATTACTATCCGGAAAGACGATTTTAGTGATCGAGGAGATTCCCTGTGTAGAAGTTGTAAAGTCCGCATCAAGGCTCCATGATTCACCGCCATCCGTTGTAATAAAAATTTTTGGAGGATTGGCAGTTATGTATCCAACTTTTTCCGATATAAAATTTACATCTGATAAGCGTGATTGGCCAGCTGCCATCCCTGAAATTTTGTAAGCAAGACGCCAGGAATCACCTCCGTCAGAAGTTTTCATTACATTCCCGCTGTCACAGGTTATTATGCCATTCTTCTCATCCCAAAAATACATGCCGTATATTCTGTTACGGTAGCCATAATCTAAAGTATCCCATGTAGCCCCGGCGTCTTTTGTTCGAAACATGATACCATAATCTTTGCCTAGAGTATTTTGATTAGTATCGAATGGCACATCATAAAATCCTGTTGCAAAACCCATATTTTCATTTAGAAAAAAAATGTGTTCCAGCGATCCGCCACTCCATGCTACATTATGAACATAGGGTTTCCAGCCATGCCAGATAGTAGGAGTCCATGATAAACCACTATCGGTGGTTTTCCAAATAATAGAATCTTCTATAAGGTAACCGATTTTTCCCGTGACCATACGTAAGCCCACCATACTATTGTTATTTGTCAAGGGCAGATTCGGAATAACGGGAGGATGCTCACGATCCGATGTTTTCCAACCGTCAGTTGTTTTATTGAACCATCCACCCAAACCAAATACCCACCCGGTATCAGGAGACGGCGAATAAATCCCATAAAAATCCTGCAAATCATTTTCACGTACAAGCGATTTCCACGTTTCGCCGCCATCGGATGTCCATAAAATCAGGCTATGATCTCCGACAAGATAACCTCTACTCGAATCGAAAAATCTTAAATCGTTAATATATACATTCCTGACCGGATATGAGGCGCTCTGTTGCCAGGATCTCCCGGAATCTGAAGAAATAAGGATGAGACCTGAATAACCAACTGTCCATCCTTTATCACGTTCTTTGCGGAATCCGCTATTAAAAAGGATACTGACATCCTGCAATTCGGATGGCGGATAAATAGGATTCCAATGTTCGCCGCTATCATCCGATTCAAAAAAACTTCCTCCAAAATTAACTGCGGATAAATGCGAAACTGTGTGATAGGTAATGGAACTGATAAGTGACTGACCGCTTGTATCAATAAAAGATTTATGCCAACTTTTTCCACCATCGGATGTTTTATATATCGTGCCCCACTGNNGCCGAGAAGCTGAAATGCCGAATCCGTCGGCAGCAAAGTCCATGCTGTACCTGCATTCGTTGTTTTCAAAATCGTACCGCTATCGCCAATAGCATATCCTGCCCGAGAAGTTTGAAAATACAGATTCCGAAGATAAAATGGACTACCGGACGCAAGAGAATCCCAATTTTTTCCGCCATTTGCGGTACGGAATAGAGCCCCGCTCCCGCCACATATATACGCCGTATCGCTTGAAACCATGAGTATCTTGCTCAGTTGCTTTGATGACACGATACTTTTCTGCAACCAGGAATTGCCGCCATCTGATGAATTAAATATCTCTCCGCTCAGTGCGCAGATCATTCCATGCAGCGAATCAATAAAACTAACAGATTCCAGAGCAATATTTGGATTCAGATTATTTGTATGCCATGTAGCACCCCCATCGGAAGAAAGCTTGATATGCCCCTGACTTCCTACTACAATAATCTTTTCACCAGTAAGAAATTGTGCAGACAGAAATGTTTTTATTCCTATTTCTTGCCAGCCATACATCTCTTGAGCACGCGACGATTGTATAGAAATGATAGATAGGATAAAAAGCTGTAGCAAAAAAAAACTTCTTTTCCTATGAGATTTCATATATTCTATTACCAAAATTACATCTACTATTACCAAAAAAATATCTAAGAAAGTTCGGCGCCTTCAAAAATAATTTTAAAGGCGCCTGTGAAACAGAGAATAAGAATCAATTACAACCAGTGTTGTTGCAAAGGCACGTACCTGTATACGTATATGAGTTGGTACCTGTAGTTTGTGGATATCCGTCTGATCCCATACATACACTGTCTTCTACAATACACCATCCGGTACCAGCACATACATAAATTGCCCCTCCGTTGCCTCCAGACGGTGACTGGACTTCCCAGCAGTTTGCTTTAATCTCACGCCTAAGCAACTTTGCATAACCACTCCCACATGCGGGAATGGAACTTGAGTACACAGCGTAAGCTGGATCCACTATAATTAATTTATGAAGTGCCTGTGTTATAAGAGAATATAACTGTTCAACGGTATAATAGTTTATATTTGTGGTCCCGCAAGTTCCATCTACTTTAATTATTGAAGTAATAACATAATCGAAATATTGTGTACCGGTAACTAATCTATAACACCAGCACACATTAAATTGACAATCGGAACCGTCAAGATTTAAAGTCATAATAAAACAAGGTGTGCCGGGCGTCCATCCTGTACCACTGTTATCAGGAACGGATGACGGACAGGATGCCTCAACCAAAGTTGGAATAAAACAGAAACAAAGCCCCACAAACATTACCGTCAGAGCTTTTAAGAAACGAGTAACATTTTCCATAAGCGTATATAATAATGAGTGTTGAAAAAGGTGAACAAAGTCTCTCCCTCAGAGTACATTGACACCATGTATTTAAAAAGATTATATGAATAATTTATCGTTTATGGACGATAAATATCGCATATACCCTCTTGAATACAAAGCAATAAACCCGTATTATTGTTCCAATGGAATTAGAGGAAATTATTGGGACTAATATTCGTGGATTTAGGAAGCGTTTAAAATATACTCAAGAGAATCTGGCAGAACATGCTAACTTACACCCTACTTTTGTAGGAGATATTGAACGCGCAAACGCAAATATATCGATAGAAACACTTAAAAAGCTGGCAAAAGCGCTTAAAGTGGAGCCTCATGTGCTCCTATTAAAGGGTGCCTTTTTAGAAGCTGAGACTTACCAAAGAATCGAACCGAAGAAAAAGATAGCTTAATTTTTTACTTCTTTTCCAGTTCCTCGCATAAGCTTTCAATCTCTCCTGCAAGTCTTTCGATCTCCCGTAATTCATTCATCTGCGAATGGGCATGTTGTTCTGAAGTATTGAGCGCCGTGAGCACTGCCAATGTCGTTGGCGGTTTCCCCGGAAGTTTTTGCTGAAGGTCTTTTAAATCCGAATCAAGTTCGGCAGCAAGCTCGCGAACAAGTTCTTCGTCATTCGTGCGAAGCGAATACTCTGAACCGAGAATTGTGACTTTGATAGATTCTGACATAGTAAGTCTCCTATTTTGTCAATTCAACATGCGCTATTGCATCCACCCTTTCAATGAGTGTATCGACCGTCTTCAATAAACTCAACCGTTCATCCTGCGTAAACAGTAATGCATAAGAATTTTCTTTCTGCTCCACCTGTGAAAGCTGATGATGAATATTTTCTCTTTCTTCTTTAAGCAGCTCAAGCTTACGTTCGATGCCGGCATTTTCTTCTTCAAGATGCGAAATGGTTGTGATAAATTTCTGCTCACGCTCGAGCGAATCGGCATGGGCTTTTTCGTAAGCAATAAGCTCGCCGGTTCGGTGATTCAGATTTTTTTCAAGATCAGCGATCTTCTTATCGCGCTCACTGATATTTTTCTCAACCCTTTCGAGTTTTGTATTGAGCGCATTTACTTCTTCAGTCGCACCTTCGGATAAGGATTGACGCTGAGCAGTGATTGCGCGCTCACGTTCGAGAAGTTCTTCGATCTCTGTAATGCGCGATTGTGATTTATCCCGCGATGATTCAAGCAATCGGATATGTTCGGGCACACTTCCGATGATCGTTTCTAAGCGGGCGAATGCTCTGGCAAGTCGCTCGCGGGCTTGAAGCAATTGCGCTTCGCGTTGTTTCGAATCAAGCATAAGTTCTCTTCTTGGTTAGTTAAGAACGTAATCTGGCAGAAAATTTAGTTGTGATTGAATCAACGATCTTTCTGACGATCGTATCTACTTCCGCATCTTCAAGTGTTCGGTCATTTGCGCGAAGCATTATTCGCAATCCTAAACTCCGTTCAGAAGCCATTTTCATTTCTTTTGACTGGAATTCATCGAAGATCCGTACATCTTCGTAAAGTTCTTTAGGTATAAGGGCTCGGACTTCTACAGTCAGCTTTGACGCCGCAATATTCTTCGAAAGCGTCAAAGCAATATCCCGCTCAACGGCCGGAAATCTCGGAAGCGGAGTGACTGCCGGAGGATTCATAGCCTTCTCTTTTGCAAGAGAATGACAAGCATCGTAATCGATTACTGCAGCAAACGTCTCGCTTCGGATATCATATTCCTTTTGAATAGATATGTGGAGCATCCCTGCAAGTGCAAGAAGCTTTTTCCCGGATATAAATACCAGTGTTTCATCGTTATTGAAATATTTTTTGGCATTCACCCAATTGCCTGCTGATTGCACTTCTGCAAACGGCATCATAACGACCTGAATGCCTGCTCGAAGAAGCAGTTGCCCGACTACTCCGCACAATGAATAAATATCTGCTTTTTGCTCTTTTGTGTTATATGGATTTTTTTCTTCGAGATGATCTTTTAAAATAAGCGCAAGTTCCATCCGTTCCGAAGCCCGAGCGACAAGCTGCGCATTATCAGAATAATTAAAAACTGTTCCTATTTCGAATAATCGCTGCCCCGAAGAGCCATAGCGTTCATTGCGTCTGGTAATATCTAAAAGATTCGGCAGGATGCTCGGGCGCATCCTTTCAAGCTCAACCGTAAGCGGATTCATCACTTCAATTGAAGAAGGGTGAAATATTTCGGCCTGCTTTTTCGGCACCATCGGAGTTGAAATGCATTCGGAAAACCCAAGAGCAACAAGCTGTAAACGAATAAAGGCATCAAATTTCCTATTCGGCAGCACGTCTCGCGTTCTGAACATTGGGATCCTGTCTTCCTCGCTTACGGGAAGTGAATCATATCCTATCACACGCGCGACCTCTTCGATAGCATCCACTTCCTGTTCGAGTGCAACACGCCAGCTCGGCGATGTTAATTCCCAGACCGAATTTGATTTCTTTACATCGATAGTGAGCGATGAGAATATTTTTTCCATCTGAGATTCTGCAACCGGCTCTCCAAGTAATATGCCTGCTCGTTCAGGGCGGAATGAAAAAGTTTTGGGCTCTTTCTTTATCGGATACTCATCAATAATTCCGCTGAGCACCTCTCCACCGGTAAGTTCTGCCATTAGCACCGCTGCGCGATTGACAGCAAAGATCACATTCTCTACATCGGTACCACGTTCGAAACGGTGTGAAGCATCGGTTGAAAGTCCCAGCTTTTTTGCCGATCTGCGAATAGATGCCGGGCTGAAATATGCCGATTCTATCAGCACATTTGTTGTGGCATCCGTGATCTCTGAATTTTCGCCGCCCATAATTCCGGCAATGGCAAGAGGTTTTTCTGCGTCAGCTATAAGAAGCGTTCCGATATCAAGTTCGCGTTCCTTACCGTCAAGCGTCGTAAATTTTCTCGCAAAACCTTCGGCACGCCGGACAATAATATGCGCGTCTTTCACGGCGTCAAGATTGAATGCATGAAGAGGATGCCCGCATTCCATCAGAACGAAATTTGTAATATCGACAATGTTATTTCTCGGACGAAGCCCTATCGATTCGAGTTTCTGCTTCAGCCAGGCAGGAGATTCTCCGACTTTTACCCTACGCACAACTCGTGCAGCATATCGAGGACAAAGATCAGGATCGTTAATCGTTACTTTCGCAGCATCTGTTACTTTTGTTTTAGAAGACGAGAGATATTTTTTATCTGCTGCAGGCACTCTCACTTCACCGCCGGTGAGGACGGAAACTTCCCGTGCTATTCCGATATGGCTTAAACAATCGGCGCGGTTCGGTGTCAATCCAATTTCAAAAATGATATCATTTTTGCCAATAGCTTCGGCAAGAGGCTTTCCTACCGGCAGATCATCCGGCAATTCCCAGATACCTTCATGAGATTCCGAAAGGCCTAGTTCGCGTTCCGAGCAAAGCATTCCTTCGCTCACTTCACCGCGTATCTTCGATTTCTTTATCACAAATCCTTCGCCGAGATCGGCGCCTATCGTAGCAACTGCAACCTTCAGCCCGACTTTTACATTCGGTGCGCCGCAAACGATACTAAGCTGCGTGCCGTTGCCTATATTTACTTTTGTCAATCGGAGCTTATCGGCATTAGGATGCGGCGCAACTTCCAGCACTTCGCCGACTACGATCTTTGCGAATTTCGCTGCGAAATCCTCGATGGCTTCAACTTCGATTCCGAGCGCAGTCAATTTCGCCGCCAGTTCTTTTGGCGCGAAAGGAATAGAAATATAATCGGAAAGCCAAGAAAGAGAAATTTTCATTTATATTATGCAGCTCTGACTGTAATCAGAGGGGGAGCAGGCAAAGCCGACTCTATTACAAAAATACGCATTTAAACAAGCACCACAACAGTACACTGCTAAAATAGATAACCCCGCCACTTCAAGGAAAGTGGCAGGGTTGTCCATAAAACTCCAAATCGCTTATTTCAGCGTGTAAGAAGAAATAACTTCAAGAGTGCCGCTTTTGCTTCCCTTTATTCCTGCAATAGTCACAGATGGAATTGTCGTCATTGTTGTTTCCTTCGCATAGGTTCCTATTTTAGGTGCAAAGTAAATATCTCTTTGATTAATAAGGGGAGATGAAGAAAGAGCTGCCGTTGCAGTAGCCGTTATCCTGCAATGTTGAACAGAGAGAGATTCCTCTGAAGCAGCCAGATATACACTATCTGATCCGATATAGTCTGCCACGACATGCGCGACTGCTGGGATAGAAAGACCACCTACGTTAATAATGATTGTATCCTTATCAAGTACAATAACTCCTGAAGCATGAGATGTGATTGAAAGCGTAATCCAACGTGGGAATACTGAATCCGCGACTGAGGCAAGAATTCCCGAAGCCCCGCTATTTTCGATGAAGGTGAGGGCATCGTTGCTACTTGAGTAGGTGTAGTCCGTTGTAAGCGCACCGTCGGAAATTGTATAGACGCTTGATTGTCCAAACTTAGATTGACCGGTTGCTGTAACCGATGCATTGATCGTGGTATCGGTTCCCGTTACATGATTTCCTGAAGAATCAGTTTGGGATTGTGTATACGTATACGTGCTTCCTGCCTTTGGGGTGACATTACTCTGCGTTGTCGGCGGCGGCGTGGTTGTCGTTGAAGAACTGCAGCCGGAAATCATAGCTGCGGCAATGAATGCTAGCGATATTGCGGAGAGAAAGTCCTTAAATGTTTTCTGGATCATAGTATAGTAAAAAGAAATAAATAATAAGCTGAACAAAAAAATTTATAGTTTAAAACAGCGAGTAATTCGTCATTGCCTTAAGTGTTACAGACGTGTCAAGAGGTATCACTAAAATGGAATAGGCAGGCACGTATGTTCTGATCATTTGCCTGGCAATATAACCGATCTTTGGAACAAACCAAATATCGCGAACATGGCTTACATTAAATGGAGCGCCTCCTAATATCATATTTGCTGTGATAGTGATCTTGCAATGTTTTGCCGCAACCGTATCGGGCTTTAATAACACTCCTTTCGTTGTTACGATACTCGAATCGCCTATGAACTCGACTACGGTATGAATATCTGCCAACACTTTATCGCCATTAATGTCTATTGTAACTTTTGCGTCATAAGGATTAAGAGTTTTTTTTGATGCGATCGGAAGCGTGATCCAATTATGAAAAACTAAGTTTGCGATCGTCAGTAATGTTTCATCGATCTGCTCGCCATTTCCGTTATTCTTCAAAAAACCCGGGCTCAGAAGATACATGGATACATCTCCATTCGATTCGTACGTATAGAATGATGTATCGAGTGAAGTTCTATCCTGATCATAAATCGAAAAGACATTATTTTTCCCGAATAGGGAAAGCGCAACGCTATCAATAATTGCTGTGCCGGTGATTGTGCTTCCCTGAATAATATTATTATTCATATCCAGTTGCAGCCGATCATAGGTATAATTAGAATGAAGGCGTGGTACACTATCGCCAATGCTGGTTATTGTATTATTATTGCCGTTCGGATCAGTTGTTGCGCTTTTGCAGCCGATATAAAGCAAGCTTGCAACCATCAGTAACGCAAATATATGAAAAAACCGAGATGTCATAAAGATTAGGGCGTTGTTAATGATTTAGTAATACAAAAAAAGGCGGAATCGTTGCAGACAATTTTCAATTATTAAAATTGCCTCAAAAACCGATAATCATTCTCTGTAAAGAGCCTAATATCATTAATGCCATACCGCATCAAAGCAGTGCGGTCTATACCCATGCCGAAAGCATACCCGGTGTACAGTTCTGAGTCGATCCCGCAATTACGCAATACATTCGGATGCACCATCCCGGCCCCGAGCACTTCGAGCCAACCGGTATTCTTGCAAATACGGCATCCTTTTCCGCCGCAGATATAACAGCTTACATCCACTTCTACACTCGGTTCGGTGAAGGGAAAGTATGATGGACGCATGCGGATCTTCGAATCTTCTCCGTAAAATTGCTTGGCAAAAGAAAGTAAAATGCCCTTCAGATCAGCCATGGAAACACCCTTATCAATGACAAGTCCTTCAAGCTGGAAAAAACAGGCGGCGCTGCGTGCGCTGATCGCCTCATTACGATATACTCTACCGGGC
>PLXB01000336.1 GCA_003151215.1 Ignavibacteriota bacterium | reverse complement strand
TTTTATTGAGGTTGATTGGGAAAATGGATTTGGAAAACTGGTAACGGAATTGCTTGAAGGTGTAAAGTGTGTAACTGATGAACTCCCAAAATCGGATAGAGGGCGGCGCCAAATGCCTTGTCCCGCAAGCCCAGCAATTAGGTTCGTACCGCTTACCATAAGGGTATTTACAGGTGCAATAGCCTGGCCGTTATTGACGTGTGCCCAACTTGTTCCGTTGTCGGTCGAAAGATAAACACCGAAGTTATTGTAAGTTCCCGCAAAGAGATTCGTACCGCTTATTGCAAGAGCATAAACCGCATCGCCTGATGGGACGATATTAGACGAGGTCCAGTTTGCGCCATTGTTTGTCGAAAGATAAACGGATCCACCAAGCCCTGCAAAGAGATTCGTACCGCTTATAGCAAGAGCATCAACCTCACCGCCTCCTGGGACGATATTAGACTGCGTCCAGCTTGTGCCATTGTTTGCCGAGAGAAAAACGAATCCGCCAGCCCCTGCAAAGAGATTCGTGCCTTTTACGGCAAGGGCAGAGATACGAGAAGCCTCTAATTTGATACCCACTGGAAAGCTGGAATCCGCTGGAGTCCAACTTGTGCCGTTATCGGTCGAGCGAAAAATGCCTCTGCCATTAGTCCCTGCAAAAAGATTNNGCAAAAAGATTTGTGCCGCTCACCGCGAGAGTTAGGATATCATAATTCGGCAAGCCAGTATTGACAAGAGTCCAGTTTGTGCCATTGTTCGTAGAGAGAAAAACCCCGCCATCATTGAGAGTCCCTGCAAAGAGATTCTGGCCACTCACCGCAAGGGATAACACATGAAGGTTCGTCAAGCCGTTATTACCGACCTTATTCCAACTTGTCCCATTGTCGGTGGAAAGAAAAACGCCTTTCCAAGTGCCCGCAAAAAGATTCGTACTGCTCGAAGCAAAACAGGTAACCTGATCTGCAAAAGGTCCATTGCCTGGAACCCATTGGCATATAGCGTTAGGTATAAAGTTAAACGTTAAAAAAATGATCGAGGCGATTGTTACAAGTTTCTGTTTCATAGGTGATTGAAAAGAAATGAATGAGATGCAGCGACTGAACACCTTATTGACTTACTTTCGTTACACCCGGAGTAGTGTTTAATTTTAAATCGTGAAGAGAAAAAGTATATAAGTCAAATCCTGTAATTATTGAGGCTTCCTATCTGCCAATACCAACACCAGACCATAGCAGGAGATCACTATGACGCAAAGCTCGATTATCAAAATGCCAAGGTCAACATGCTCCACGTATTTCGTGTGAAAATCGTAAGTGTTATCATTGAATAAAAAACGTATTTCATAACGACTTTCTGACGAATATTGCTTTGTCCCATAATAGCCCTCGCCATTATTTATTGAACTTTCAAAATGCTTACCAAACTCCCATACTGGATATAGCATTGCCAAAAATAAAAATACGACGCCAAGGCAGGCAACTATTTTTTGCTTCAAATTCATAGGCGTATATGGTCTCTATCAATTCTATTAAGCTCTTGTGCTGACTGCATATCAGAAAAGCATTCTTTCCCATCGTCGTACTCTAACCTCACCTTGCACGAGACACAGCCCTTGAGTTTTAGATAACGGACGTAATAAAGTTTATGTTCATTCGGTTGAAGTAGTGAAGGTTCGAAAACCGGGTCAAGCATAAAATCAAGTCGATTTCTATTTTCATCTTCGATGAATAATTTATTGATCGAAATTGGGNNCTGTGCCGGATTTGACAAGTATATGAACATGATCAGGCATTTCTCGTGGTGTAAGTTTTTTCATCACATCATTATGAATACGGTGTATTTGAAAATGTACTGTGGGAAGTTTATCGTGCTNNCTAACCTATAATTTTTTATAACGTATACTGCGACTATCGCTGCAATGAGAGTTCCTATTATCTTCCAAATCAGGTCAGATTGTATTACACTCTCTGCTACAAGAGACAGTAAGAATAGTCTGGGAAAGAAATCAATATCCATGTTTTTATTTAAACTCAAGAAATTATAGGGATGGAGACTTTTATGGAGACCTTAAAATCTAAACGTCCGCAACATTATCAGATTCAATAGGTTAGTATGGCGGAGAGGGAGAAATTNNTGTGAAGAAAGTTTTTTTTAAAAGGGAAACGCCAAAAAAGGAATGAGAGTATCCCGAAAAAAATGCTTGCCATAAGCCCAGCGTCCATGTTTTTTGTTATCTGTCCTTTATACTAATAGGAAAAAAGTAAGAGAAGTTTCCCTTTCTTACAAAAAAACGAAAACATATTTCTCACCCTTTCGTCATCTCATTCAGTGCCAGAAGATAGGCTCCTCTTCCCCACCACCATTCACCGCCTTCGGCGAAAGCTTAAACTTTAAAGCTTAAAGCNNACTAAGATTCTTTAAAAGGCACCTATGTAGATCATTTTACCAAAAAAAATATTTGGCGATAGGCACCTATGTTTTGGGCAATTCTGAAAAAATCTTTTATGGGCACCTTGACAAATGCTTTTTTATTTCGTATATTTGTACTGAGAAATACGTTCATCCATATTTTTTATGTGAGATTTGCCATGTGATCCCTCGCCGAGCAATCAGCCGGGTTTTGGTGAAGAAGCATCTAATTAATGGAGACTACCACTGAGCGCTATTTCAGCTATTTCCCCCACGCCGGTTGCCGTTCCAAGACTGTCGGCTGCCGGCAACCGGGGAAATTTATAGAGATGACAGTCTACAGTCCACAGTCTTGGTTTTACAGTCTAACAGTCTCGGTTTCTACAGTCTGACAGTCTCAGTTTCTACGATCTAACAGTCTTGGTTTTTACAGTCTAACAGTCTAAGGAGAAATCCATCTCCGAACAATCAGTTACCAAATATTTTGCGAAGCACTTAGACGTGAGCGCGCGAAATACATGTTCTTTGAAAATTTATTTTAGTGCCGAGGTCTGAGTGCTGAGGACTGAGGATGGAGTTTTGAATTCTCAATTTTCAATTCTCCATTCTCAATTCTCAATTCTTCATCCTTTCGTCATCTCGCTCAGCGCCAGAAGATAGGCTCCTGTTCCCCACCACCATTCGCCTTGAATGAGGGAATTTGAAAAGATCATAAATCATCAATCAGTTTATCATAATCGGCATGGGAGCCTATCCAAAACCATGTGATCGTCTCATCTTCCTTGACTCCGATCGCGCGCCAATGAATTCCGATTCTTACGGAGTAAATTGGTCTCTTCGGATGAATTTTTTTGAAATCGAGTGATGGGTGGTATGGATCATTTTGCCACAGTGCATATATTTTCTTCGCCTGCGTCTGAACCGATTCCGGTAATTTGGTGAAAGCTTTCCAAAATCGCTCGGTTGTGAGCGAAATCATTAATTAAAAGCGAGCGGTTTTGCTTTTCCTTCGTGTGTTTCCTTTAGAGCTTCATCGGCTAAGAGAGCAAGTTTATCCTGTGAACGAGCAAACGCTTCGTCCCACTTTCGTTCGGCAAGAAGTTCTTCCATAATGATTGCAGCAAGCATATCCTGATTTTCAGGACCAAGTTTATTTGCCTCGCTGAACGCCTTTTCTAAGAGCATCGTCATATTTTGTAAATCCAAAAACCGGCGATATAGTTCACATTCCCCCCTACTTCGTCATCTCGCTCAGCGCCAGCAGGTAGGCTCCTGTTCCCCACCACCATTCGCCTTGGGTGAGGGATTTGTAATATTCTATTGTGCCGGGCCAGGTGCCTTCGGAGACGCCGGTGAACTTGAAATCTTTATCGACCATCTTTGAAAGACCTGAAACCGCCTTGCGGATTACGGCATCGCATTCGGGTCCTAATACTTTCATGTGCTTGCCTTTTCGGAATGCAAAGAGATACATCGCTGAAGCTGAGGATTCTTCGTATGCCGTTTTATCATCGAGGATCGTCCGCCACAAACCGGATTTGGTTTGCAGAGAAACTAAATTTCTTGCAAGGTTGCGGAAGATCGTAACGAGTTCGTTATATTCGGGCGAGTTTTTTTTCAGCAATGGGATTATCTCCGCGCATGCCATCATCACCCATCCGTTGCCGCGCGCCCATGAGCCTTCGGATCGTGTGCCGCTTGCATTTTCCTGGCAGTGGATGTAGAATGGTTTATTGCCATCCTGCAAAATCGCCAAATGAAGTTTGATCTGCTTCATCGCTTCTTCTTCCCACGGCAATTTCAAATATGTGCCGAGCTTTGCAAGAGTGACGGCGGAATAATAGACGGTATCGACATAAATATTCGGCAGATCGATATTATGCAGGATAATTCCATCGCCATTGCGAAGCGATTTATGCAGGATAAAATCGTATATCTTCTTTGCCGTTGCGTCAAGCTGCATTTTGATCTCCGGAAATTGCTTTCCTATCTCGGGATAGAGCAAGCCGAAACTCCACGAGCCGCAGAAATAATTTACAGCTACCTGCTCGTTCGTATGAAAGTACACCCAGTCCTTCAAAAATTCGCGCGTCGTTTTATCGTCGCGCACTTCAAGCGAGCGGAAGAGGCCGTACATCAGCAGCGACTGTCCCCAATCGGCAGATTCGGATTCAGGTCGGTGGCGCTTGCACCATGATGTTCTGATGCGTTGAAGAATTTCGATATCGAGCATGTGATTTGCATTTATAAAAAATTGTGAGTGGTGAGTTATTCTGTCATTGCGAGGAAGTCGCGTAGCGACGACGAAGCAATCCCCTCAAGTATTTGTAGCGCGTAAGACTCTGCCAACGATCAGGGGGATTGCTTCGTCGGGCTAAAGCCCTCCTCGCAATGACACGGTAGACAGTTAGCTTTCCATCGTCGTCACCGGCGTTCTTCCGAAGCGCCTGTCGAGTTCATCGGTGGCAAGTTTGATAACAATCGGTCTGCCGTGGGGACATACATACGGCATCTTCGTCTGAAAGAGTTGTTCGATGAGTGAATGCATTTCTTCCTGAGAAAGTTTATCGCCGGATTTTATTGCGGCTTTGCAGGAAAATCCTGCAGCCAGCGCTTCGCGCGAGCTGAAGGTACCAAGACGTTCGAGTTCTTCATACTGCTCCATCATCTCACGCAATATCGTTTCTTCGCTTCCGCTTTTTACATCGGCAGGCACGGCATCGATGACAACCGAAGTGCCGCCGAAAAAGCGCAGGTGAAAGCCAAGAGCATCAAGCTGATCGTGCAATTCACGAATCAATGCAACTTCGCGAGGCAATAATTCTACTGCCTGCGGAAAAAGAAGCTCCTGTGAAAGAGAAGTTCCGTTTTCAAGCGAATGCAAAATTCTTTCATAAAGCACGCGTTCATGCGCCACATGCTGATCGACGATCAT
>PLXB01000143.1 GCA_003151215.1 Ignavibacteriota bacterium | reverse complement strand
AAAAGTGAAATACTGAACTATAACCCGTAAGGCGTTTCAAAGTTGTATCGTTAAGCACTGTATCGTTCGAACATATTCTTTAGAGAAATTGGAGCCTGATCTCGCGGAATAATGAGCAGTTTTTGTTCAAAGAAAAAAATCATTTATACCTTTGAGTGTTCGAAACGCTTTCAAGTATTACTTCGAGTGAGTCCTATGGTTCGATTTGTATTCTAAGCGGGAATAACACTGCTATCTGCAATTTTCAATTGACTTAGTGACAAAATAAGAAGTGTCACAGGAGGAGCCAGCTCTGCAAGCCCGATTATCATCCATCGTAAAGATAATTTCTTATAGTCGGTTTTAGCAAGATTTTCCATTGTTCCCGCCAACACAACGATTCCATATATTTTCCTACGTAATGGAGAAACAACAGTAAAAAAAATTGTAGAAGAATATATAAAAGTGAGAGAAATAAGAAACGGGAACGAGATAAAATAAACTGGAAAATGAAAACTGTCTTGAATGAGAAAGGAAGTAATAAGGATTGCGATAACGGAAGGAAAGGTAAGGAGCTGATCACCCTTCATTATATTTTCGAAAGCCCAAACAATGCGCTTTGGGTCGTCACTTTTTTCAGAAAGTAACTTCCATGCTAATCCCATAATAACACATCCCGCAAAGACGATCCCGAAAAAGATATAAGCCGCAAAATAAATAATTACATCTTTTTAAATCCACCCTAATGCTGATTATTGTATTATCTACGCTCCCTTGTTTTCACTTTTAATAGATACCATGCCAGACGTGAAAATTAACGATCCAACCGATTTTACTACATATCCCAATTACCGCGTATGTGCCATTATTGAAACGGGAGATGCGGCAAGAAATATCATTAAAACTTTGTTGAAAAATAACATTGAAGAAAATAATATTGATATTTTTTATAACAGCAAAGGAGTTGATATTTTTGATGCAGAGGCCGAACATCATGGTGTTATTGCAAAGATAGTCAAAAAACTTCGCGCGTACGGTGATATGGAGAATGAATTAATGGAAAAGTACCAGAAAGCAATGGAAAAAGGCGAATACATTTTTGAGATTAAAGTCGGATCGGATGATGAAAAGGAAAAGGTTCATCACATTCTTCTTTCCGGTGGGGCACGAGATATAAACTATTTCGGATCGCTTGTCGTAGAATCGTTGAAAAGCGAAAGCTAAGAATCGAATTTTCGCCCCTAAGCTCCTCTGATTCACTTTAAAATTAATTTTTGCATGTTATGCCGCAAATTTTCCGGCGTTCAAGCAATCTGGTTTCTCGCGCAGTTATTTTCGGGACAGCATCATTGGCTATTATCCTGCTCTATCTTCTCGTAGTAGTCAATCGCTCCGATTATTATACCGACGTTGGGATAAAAGTACGCCAGCCCGTCCAATTCAGCCACAAGCATCATGTCACCGATGATGGTATCGATTGCCGGTATTGCCATGAGTCAGTTGAAACATCCTCATTCGCAGGTATTCCAAGCACAAAAAAGTGCATGAACTGCCATTCCCAGATATGGGCAAATTCTTCAGCGTTAGAACCGGTCCTTACAAGCTGGAAAAGAGGCGCTCCTCTTCGTTGGACCCGTGTCAATAATCTTCCCGATTATGTCTATTTCGATCATAGCATTCATATTGCAAAAGGCGTGGGATGCTCGACGTGCCACGGAAAAGTTGATGAAATGCCCGTCGTAATGAAAACGGCTTCGCTTTCAATGGAATGGTGTTTGGATTGCCATAAGCATCCCGAAGAGTCTCTGCGCCCGAAAAATGAAATCTTCAATATGGCGTGGAAGTCGTCATCTCATCAAGTAACCATCGGAACAATTTTGGCAAAGGAATACAAAATACAGTCCGCCGAGGTACTTATAAGTTGTTCGACATGCCATAGATAGCGAATATGATAACCTTGCCGGAACTTGCGGTTCTTTCCCACAAGCGCGGAGATGAAAATCCCCGCATGTGGCGAAGCATTGAAGAATTTGCCGAAACACCGGAGTTCGAAGAATACATCCGACGGGAATATCCATCACAAAGTTCATTACTTATTGATCCGATAAGCCGCAGGAATTTCCTGAAACTGATGGCAGCTTCGCTTGCTCTTTCGGGCGTTGGTTTCGCATCGGGATGCGCATATAAGCCTAAGGAAGAAATCGTACCATCGGTGATTTCTTTGCGAACGGAATCCCCTGGAAAACCAAAATTTTTTGCTACAGCGATGACGATCGGAGGTTCGGCAACCGGCTTACTGGTTCGGAGCGACGATGGACGCCCGACAAAAGTCGAAGGCAATCCAAAGCATCCAGCAAGCCTCGGCGCAACGGATGTTTTTGCAGAAGCCTCAGTATTAGGACTTTATGATCCTGATCGCTCCCAAACGATCTTGCATAATGGAAAAATATCTTCATGGGGAAGCTTCCTCACACAGTTTCGTCCAGCATTAGAGATTCAAAAAGAAAATAAGGGTTCGGGTTTGCGAATTCTGACGGAAACGATCGTCTCGCCAACTATCGGCGATCAATTGAAGAAAATTCTCGCTGAATATCCGGAAGCAAAATGGCATCAATATGAGCGAGTTCCATCCGATAATAAACTCGCAGGAGCGAAGCTTGCATTTGGCAAGTATGTCAATACGATTTATAAGTTCGATAAAGCCGACCGAATATTTTCTTTGGATGCCGATTTTTTGGATTCTGGCGCCGGGAAACTTCGCTATATCAGGGATTTTTCTTCGCGCCGCAAATCAGAATCTATGAACCGATTCTATATGATAGAGAGTACACCGACATTAACCGGCGCGCAAGCCGACCATATATTACGGGCGCTGCCAACTCATATACAGGCGATTTCAAAATTATTTGCAAATGGTTTTGGTATCAAGACAGAATCGGAAGAAACCATCCCTGAGAAAGAAAAAGAATGGATCGAAGTTGCGACGAAAGATATTTTGAATCATCAAGGCTCATGTATAATTATTGTTGGGAATGAACAGCCAATATGGATGCATCAACTAGGGCATCTTCTGAATGATAAGCTTGGTAATATCGGCAAGACGGTTTTTTATACTGAGCCTGTTGAAGTGAACCCCATGATCCAATCCGATTCTCTGCTGGGGCTTACGTCGGCGATCTCATCAGGATCTGTCGAGATGCTTCTTATCCTCGGAGGAAATCCTGTGTATACAACTCCGGTGGATTCAGGTTTTGCAGATTTACTTTCGGAAGTAAAGTTTTCACTTCATCTTAGTCTCTATGAGGATGAAACTTCGCAGGAATGCTCATGGCATATTCCGCAAACTCATTTTATGGAGGAATGGTCCGATACGCGGACATCGGGTGGTACTGCAAGTATCGTGCAGCCTCTTATTGCGCCATTGTATGGCGGCAAATCTCCTCATGATATTTTGGCATTATTATCCGACGATCAGGGAAAGTCAGGATATGAAATAGTTCGCGATTATTGGAAATCAAAAAGCGCCACAACGGACTTCGAAGTTTTTTGGCAGAAATCTTTGCGTGAAGGCGTTATCGAATCAACTACTTTCCCTTACATACAACTGCAGAATCCAAACTCATCACTCGTTATTCAAGACTACAAACCAAGGGCTAATGGATATGAAATATTATTTCGTATCGATGCTTCTGTTTTCGACGGGCGCTTTGCCAATAACGGCTGGCTGCAGGAATTGCCAAGACCGCTAACAAAAATCACCTGGGATAATGCAGCGATTATTAGTCCGAATACGGCAAAGCAGCTGGGAATTGAAACACATTTCGGCTCGCACGGAGGCGATTATATTACCGAGAAGATCGAGATCGAACTTAATGGGCGAAAGATTAATGCTCCTATCTGGATATTACCGGGGCAGCCGGATAACTGCATCACGTTACCTCTTGGCTATGGACGCAGAAGTTCAGGACGAACAGGAAATGGAATTGGTTTTGATGCCGGTAAAATTATTCCCACTGCCTGGAATACAACAGACGCTCATGTAAAAAAAATCAGTGGCGAATATCCTCTTGCTGTTACGCAACATCATCATACGATGGAGGGAAAAGATATTCTTCGTTCACAACCCAAAGATGCCGTTATTGAAAATAACCATAAGCAAAATCCGTCAATTTATCCTGCCGTAACATATGAAGGCTATGCATGGGGAATGAGTATAGACCTCAATTCCTGTATTGGATGTAATGCATGCATTACGTCATGCCAGGCAGAGAATAATATTCCGATCGTCGGTAAGGAACAGGTAGCAAAAAGCAGGGAAATGCACTGGCTGCGAGTCGATAGATACTATACCGACAGTCCTGAAAATCCTGCTGAAACTGCATTCCAGCCTGTTCCGTGTATGCATTGTGAGAATGCGCCCTGCGAAGTAGTCTGTCCGGTCGAAGCAACCGTTCATAGCGCGGAAGGTCTGAACGATATGGTCTATAATAGATGTGTCGGCACCCGTTATTGTTCAAATAATTGTCCATATAAAGTCAGGCGATTTAATTTCTTGCTCTATCAGGATTGGACGACTCCCGCGCTTGAATTACTTCGTAATCCTGAAGTATCTGTTCGCAGCCGTGGTGTGATGGAAAAATGCACCTATTG
>PLXB01000389.1 GCA_003151215.1 Ignavibacteriota bacterium | reverse complement strand
TCAGCATATTTACCCTAATGCTCACTATGATAAGCTTGTCGAGGAAATGCAGCTTGTGGCACGCGCAAATCTTATTTTTGGATTACATGTGCATATTGGTATCGAAGATCGCGACTTGCAAATTCAGATCATGAACGAGTATCGCTATTTTCTTCCGCACCTGTTAGCTCTCAGTACGAACTCACCCTTCTGGCTTGGGACCGATACGGGATTAAAAAGTTTTCGCACAAAGGTCTTCGACCGCTATCCCCGGACAAATATTCCGGATTCCTATACCGATTATAGTGAGTTCGATAATTTTGTGAAGCTTCTGATCAAAACAGGCTGCATCGATACGGGGAAAAAAATATGGTGGGATATCCGGCCCCATCCGACCTTTCCGACACTTGAAGTCCGTATCTGCGATATTCCGATGCGTGCCGAAGAAACCGTTACCCTTGCAGCACTTATGCAAGCGATCGCGCTCAAGCTTTATAAACTCCGATCGAAGAATCTCGGATTCAGAACGTACCGGCGTGCATTGCTCATGGAAAATAAATGGCGCGCATCGCGTTATGGAATCAAAGGAAAGCTTGTCGATTTTGGAAAAGAAACGGAAACAGACGAAGTAATCCTTATCCAAGAGCTTATTGAATTTGTCGATGATGTGGTCGATGAACTCGGTTCGCGAAAATATATTGAAGAAGGCGTGGCAAGAATTTTGAAGAACGGCACCGGTGCTGATAGACAGCTTGATGTTTGGAATAAGACGCATGATATCCACAAAGTTGTCGATTATATCTGCGATGAAACGGAAGTAGGATTATAGAGTAGAATTATTGATGAAAGTGATCTTTAAGTATTTGTTCGTCTGTGTTTTGCTCTTATCGCATATTTCTTATTCCCAAGCCCAAGATAAGAAACCGAAGAAAAAACATAAAAATACTGATACTCTCGGAGTCATCAATGGTGCGGTGATCCGGCTTTATGATTTTAAGCAGCAATTGGCGGCAACCCTTAAAGAGCATAAGCAAGAAATCAAGGATACGATCGTTAGCGATACGGCTTTTACCCGTTTCGTCAATATGTCATGGGATAAGCTTGTTGCCGATATTATTATTGATCAGGAATTAGAAAAAAGAAAACTTATTCTGACAACAGAAAAAACGATAGGCCTGATCTTCAAAAATATTCCAAAAGAATTGAAACGAACATTTACTGATTCAACCGGCACATTCGATGAAAAAGCGTTGAAGGCTTACCTGAAAAATCCGAATCCCGATCTTCAGCGAACGAAGATACTTGACTATTACCAAGTCCTTTTTGAGCAGGATCGGCTCGCTGGAGCTATAGCACCGAAGGCTCGAACCGAAGAAGAGCGGATAAAACAACTCGGATTATGGTTAAAGCTAAAGATATCGAAAGCAAATATCGATGACCGACGCACGAATTTCGGTTATTACTAAGTATTGTATCTCATGGCAAAAGAAAAACATGTCCGGCATATCTCCAACGAGGGACCGATTCTCTCTATCGATACCGATGAATTATTTGAAAATAATCCGTTGCGTGATAAAAAACTTTCGCAGAGACGTTTGGCTCGTGAGCGCGTACTCCAGCTTCTTTTCTCCCATGCGATCAACGAACGCGATACCGATGAATTATATACTGAACTTATAAAATCCGATATTTATCTTGAAGAACAGGCGTTGGAATTTGCGCGTCAACTTCTTGTCGTTCATAATTTGCACCGGGATGCGATCAATGTGGTGATCACAGAGAGGTTAAGCAACTGGGATTTTTCACGCATTGCGCTTGTCGATAAGATTCTCATTCAGATCGGTATACTCGAATTTATGTATTTTCCCGAAATTCCTCCGAAAGCAACGATCAACGAACTCATCGAAATAGCAAAAGATTTTTCTACTGAAGAAAGCGGCAAGTTCATCAACGGCATCCTCCATGCCGTCAAAGAAGATCTGCAAACCAAAGGCGAACTTCACAAAGAAGGCAGAGGGCTTATCGATCAGAGCAGCTAATGGTTATTGTGTCATGGCGAAGAGGACTTTAGTCCAGCCAAGTAATACATTGTTGTACGTTGCCTTCCCCAAAAACTTTAGCGGATTGCTTTGTCGCCCCTGCGCGACTCCTAACAAAGATCCTGAGTACAATCTCGCCGTATTTTTGCCGTATGAATCTGAAAAAATCCGTCGTTGCCGCCTGGTCACTCTTTGATTTCGCGAATAGTTCATTTGCCATGATCATGGTGACGTTTGTCTACCCGCTTTATTATGCCAGTGTGATCGTTACCGATGGCAGAGGCGATTTGTATTGGGGAATTGCTATGAGTTCTTCAATGCTGCTTGTAGCGCTGATCGCTCCGGCTCTTGGTGCCATGGCCGATATGACGCGGTCAAAAAAGCGAATTCTCTTTGTCTTTACCTTTGTCTCCGTTCTAGCGACTGCAGCAACATATTTCCTGCAGCCCGGCATGATCTTTCTTGGCGCGCTTCTTTTTATCTTAGGTAATGCAGGTTTCGAAGGCGGAATCGTTTTCTATGATGCATTCCTGCCGGAGATCTCTCCGCCCGAAAAATTCGGAAAAGTATCAGGCATAGGATTTGCAGTCGGCTATCTTGGCTCCCTTGCAGCGATCGGTGCGACGATGAGCCTTCTGCTTGCAAAAAAATATCCTGAGACGTTCTTAGTCACTGCGGCAATGTTCGCGATCTTTGCAATTCCGATTTTCATCTTCGTACCTGAAAGTAAACATGAGGCAAAGAAATACTCCTGGAAAATTATCGGAGGTAGTTTTCGTGAAGTGATCAGGACTGCAAAGCATATCAGGCAATATAAATCACTTGCAACATTCCTCGTTGCTTTCTTTCTTTATAACGACGCCATCCTTACCGTCATCGGATTTTCAGGACTCTATGCAAAGAATACGCTTAATTTTTCCACCGGGGATATCATCGCTCTTTTCGCAATGGTGCAAACAGTTGCAATCGTGGGCTCTATCATCTTCGGCTATATCACTGATCGCACCGGTCCGAAACGAACGATCATGATCACGCTCGTGATCTGGCTTGCCGTTGTTATCGGAGCCTATCTCACTTCAAGCGTGATGGCATTTTATATCGTTGCTGCCGTTGCAGGTCTTGCCCTTGGCTCCAGCCAATCGGCTTCGCGTTCCATGATGGCGCTGCTAACCCCGAAAGAACACACAGCAGAGTTCTTCGGCTTCTACGACGGCTTCTGCGGCAAAGCCTCAGCCGTCATCGGTCCGCTTATCTTCGGTGCTCTCAGCAGTTCCTTCGGTCAGCGCCAAGCCATTATCTCACTTGCTGCGTTCTTCCTGACAGGGCTGGTGATGATGCGAAGGGTGAGGGCGTATACTTGAACTATCCCACCTCCAAAAAACTTTCCTTCTCACGATAGAGTCTGAGCAGCTCCTGCCGGGTAGCGAGATTTTCTTTGCTTCGTAATTGAGGATCGCTTGCAGTAAGTGCTTTTACATCGGTGGCGGCTTGTTCGAGCATTGCTTGATCTTCGATGAGATCGGCGATCTTTAATTTCAGGACTCCGGATTGCTGAGTGCCGAGGAAATCACCTGCTCCGCGGAGTTTCAGATCGGCGCGGGCGATCTCAAAGCCCTCCGTGGTACGTTCCAGAACATATAGACGTTCAAGCGCAACAGTTCGCTGTTCAATAGCTTCGCTTGTTAGAGCTTGTTGAGGATCGGGAGTGAGTTTATCCGATGGCACGAGAATGCACTCCGATGCCTTTCCGCCACGCCCTACTCTGCCTCGAAGTTGATGAAGCTGCGCCAGCCCAAATCGCTCTGCATTTCCGATGATCATCAACGTTGCATTAGCCACATCGATGCCGACTTCGATCACGCTTGTTGATACAAGAATATCAATCTCGCGATTGCGGAAACACGACATTATTTCCTGTTTCTCCGCTCCTTTTAATTTACCATGAATCAAGCCGACTTTCAGGTCAGGAAAGATCTTTTCCTTAAATACTTCATACGCTTTTGTTGCCGTCTTCACATCCTTCGTCTCGCTTTTTTCAAGCTGGGGATAGACGATATAGACTTGCTCTTTGCGCTTGACTACAACTTCACGAATATGTGCGAAAAGCCCTCGCTGCTCATTCGGAAAAACAATGCGCGTCAAAATCTGTTTGCGTCCGGCTGGAAGTTCATCAATTGTCGAAACATCAAGGTCCTGATAAAGTGTTAGTGCCAGTGTCCGAGGAATCGGCGTTGCCGACATGATAAGTACATCGGGCGGCGAACCTGCATGTTTATCGATAAGCGCACGCCTTTGTGCAACGCCGAACTTATGCTGCTCATCAGCAACAACGATTCCGAGCTTATCAAATTTTACATTCTCTTCGATGAGCGCATGGGTGCCGATAACAATATGCGTTTTGCCTTCGGCAAGTTCAGTGAGAATTTCTTTACGCAGTTTTTTCCCTTGTCCGCCGACAAGAAGAGAAACTTCGATCGGCAAACCTTTCAACATTTCAGAGATCGAAAGATAATGCTGCTTTGCCAAAACTTCCGTCGGTGCCATCAGCGCGGCCTGATAACCATTCTCGACTGAAACAAGCATTGCAAGAAGAGCAACGATTGTCTTTCCGCTTCCGACGTCACCTTGTACAAGTCTATGCATTGGGATTTTCTTTTCGCCGAATTTCGCCATATCGTCGGCGATTTCTTTCAGGACTCGGAGTTGGGCGTTAGTGAGTGTGAAAGAGAGATTTGTAAGGACTTGTTCAATAAGTGAACCCGAGGTTTGAATTTCTTTTGACTTTTGATTTTTGACTTTTGACTTTTCTAACTCTAAACTATTCTGCAAAGAAGCAATATCATACACAATCCCTCGCTTCGCCGTAGCAAGCATTTTCTGCCGCTCAATAGCAAAGCGTAGTTGCAGGAAGAAAAGCTCTTCATATTTTAGTCTTTTTAGCGCTTGTTCATGAGCTTCAGGAGATGAAGGACGATGAATATCATGGATTGCCTGAGTTCGATTTTCAAAGCGATAGAATTTAAGGATATTTTCAGGAAGATCTTCTTCTGTGATGCGTTTAAAATCATCGCTCTCGATTACTTGTTCAAGCATCTTCCGAATATGTGTCTGTGAGATGCGAGCTTCCTTGAAGACTTGTGAGTATGGATAGATCGGCAGCATCTTTCCTTCCGGAATGGCATTCTCATCCGTAATTTTTTCGACGAATTCCGGATGAACGATCTGCGCTTCGTTTCGGAAAATATTGATATATCCGATGGCAACGATCTCATCGCCTGCTTTATATTGTTTGGAGATCCAATCGGCATAAGCAAAATACACTAATTGCAAAATTCCGCCGGAGTCATCAATGACGGAGATCGTTGTTCTGCCCGGTTTAGGGAAATCAAAATGCCTGGAAGAAAGAACCTTACCGTGAATCGTTACCGATTGCCATAAATAATTTTTGGCTTCGCTGAGTTTGATGACCTTTCGCGCATCGATATATTTTCTCGGAAAAAATGTGATTAGTTCTTCAAGCGATTCAATACCTATCTCCGCCAATGCTTCCGCACGGCGAGAACCGATGCCCTTGATATATTGCAAGGGATAGACTTTTTCGGGGATTTCGTTTTTTATTTCGAGCAAGTATTAGCAACAAATTGAGTTATATAAACGTATTATACTGAGCAATCAATTTCTCGAATAATGGACATTCAAAACATTTACCAGTTAAAAAGCGATAAGGAAGTCATTCTTCCGGCTTCGCTTAAAGACAGCTTTTTAGGATATGTCTCTGATAATGCGATTCAGTTCGCACCGCAGGTTCGCGAAGAATCGGAATCAGCGCTTTTCCATTTTCTTTTTCTGAATACGCCGCTTGAAAAATTAGTGCAGGAATATCTTCTGACCTTCGAGCCTGATGACTTCTGGGCGACGGAGATCGCTGTGCCGAATGATCGGGTAAAACATACTGACCGCATTGCCCGCGATAGCGGCTGGATTTCCTATATCCGTCAGCAAGGGATTGATAAAACGCGCATCTGTTTTATTCGGACGCCGCGGGCTGTGCCTGTTACAGAATTAGAGGAGCGAGTAGAGCTTGTTATCTGAATTGCAGTTAAATATGTACGACTCTCTAATGAATTAACCGCATTCTTACTTCAGGCCTGTCAGCATTTGCGTATTTTTATATCTCTTACTTCATAGCATTTCCGTTCCAATCTTGA
>PLXB01000447.1 GCA_003151215.1 Ignavibacteriota bacterium | reverse complement strand
CTTCCGCAACGGCCAGCCGATCGGCTTGCTGACGGCAGACGGCGGCCTTTACATGCTGATGGAAGAGGAGCACGATCCTCGCCGCGACGGTCAGGTCGCAGGATTCCGCAAAGCTGCCATCGAACACTTCGGGCAGATCATGGAAGTGAACGGCACCGAATCCACAGTGAAAGGCTATCGCGCCGTTTACGTTCAGGGATTTGTAAGCAAATAAGATCGAATGCGAAGATACTGATGAATCAATTTTTAATTATCTTCTTCGTCACCACCGAATTCGCCGAAGAAAACCTGATATAATACGTACCCGGAACGAGCTTGGAGAGATCAAGAGTGAAGTTAGAACTATGCAAATAATTTAACTCAATGATGTTTACGCCAAGGATATTAAGGACAGTGACACTTAATAGATTCTCAGGAGCATTATGTACGTAGATAATTCCAGTAGTAGGGTTAGGGGAAATAACAATTCCAAGCGGCACCGAAACTTCTCCGACATCGGCATTATCCCCGGACGCGCCGGTAAGTGTAACGGAGCGTGAACTATCCTTTTCATACTTTACTAAAAGTTGAGCATTTGATGAGTGCACCGGTAAACTGGCAATGAATTTTATCGTAAAACCAATTGAATCTTTATCAGCCAGATTATACGGGAGCGATACACTTTTCGTATTGCTCATTATCGTGAAATCAGCCTTATCAGTTCCGGTAATAAAAGCACTATCAACTGATACCGATTTCCCTGAAGGATTATGAAATGTTACTATAAGCATCGAATCAGCCTTTGGTACAAGAGTACCAAAATCCAATTTATTTATGCTGCTCTGAATATATCCCGGTGATATATCAAGTGACGTGCCACTAAGATTAACCGTAAGGACACTATCCGATGGCTGGGCAAAGTTCACCGTTAGTAATGCCTGTTCTGTCTTTGGATTTGCACCGGCAGTATATGTAATGACAAAACCGATCGAATCTCCTGTGACAAGCGTATAAGGAAACGCAGTACCTTTCGTATTGCTCGAAATTCCAAAATCCGATTTGTCTGTTCCGGATATCAAAGCGCTATCTATTGCTACTGATTTTCCGGACTGATTATGAAACATGACGGTTAACATCGAATCACCTTTCGGAGGATGCACGCCGAAATTTAAGGTATTGGTGCTCTGTGTGATATTTCCATTCGTCAGATCGGTCCATTTAGCAATATTGTTTACTGTAATGCCATTTGTGGTAGTAAATGTCCCCGCAGCATAAATAGAGTTTTTGTATGGAGTTATACACCAGACCTGCTCATTCGCATTATTTGAAGTTCCCACTCCATTGCCAAGAGTAGACCAAGAAGTGCCATTCCATTTCGCTATGTGATTTGCAGCCACTCCGCCGACAGTGCTGAAAGCGCCACCAATATAGAGATCGCTGTTGTATTCTGTCAATGCGATCACAGTATTATCTGTACCGTTGCCTGCGGTACCTACTTTGGACCAGCTTGTACCATTCCACTTGGCAAGGCAATTGGTGACAAGACCTCCGATTGAGCTAAAATCGCCTCCTGCGTATAGCTCTCCACCGTACGAATTTACTGTGTAAATGACACTTCCGGTTGTTAAGCCAGTGCCAACAGCCGACCAGCTCGTGCCATCCCACTTAGCTATATGTGTTGCAGTTACGGTGCCGGCTTTAGTGAATGATCCCGACGCATAAAGTTCATTATTATATACTGTTAAACAATAAACATCCCCTCCCTTTATGCCTCCTCCAACTTCTACCCAATCAGTACCATCCCATTTTGCGATAGTGAATGCAGCCGGGTAGATCGTTGTAGCATCGACTCCATACCCTGCAGCAAACAATTCTCCTTTATATACTGCGAAAGCAAGAATGGAGAAATTATCCAACTGATCCCCAACCGAGGTCCAATTGTTTCCATCCCATTTTGCAACATCACTTGCAGCATTGCCTCCGGCGGCGGTAAACCCTCCACCCACATATAGTTCATTGTTGAAAACAACAAGCGCTCCCACAGGTCCGTTAGTGCCGCCGCCTACGCCAGATAGCGTAACCCCATCCCACTNNATCTGGTTGGGAGAAATTCAATTTACCTATATAGAGATCTCCATTATACTCCGTCATTGCTACCGCTTGAGCATTTAGCCCGGATCCGATCGCTGACCACGTGCCCTGAGAATAAACTATTCCAGTACTTAAAACGCTTAGAGAAATACAAAATCCAAGTGCTTTTCTAAAGAGGTTCATAAGTTGTTTCGTTTGATGTAATACTGATTTAGAAACCCAGGAGAGCTATACAAGTTGTACAGGAAAATTCTATCTACCTAATTTGAGCTATACAAAAGATGACTTTGCAAAAACAATTTATTAACAATCCAATCGAAATTAAAGGTATTCTTCTGCTAAATCAAGAAATTCCGTTCTACATTTTTCCTTCAATTCAGCATGAAGTATGGACAAATCATCGGCGTCGAGGATACTTTATCGGTCTGAAATC
>PLXB01000344.1:1823-5000 GCA_003151215.1 Ignavibacteriota bacterium | reverse complement strand
GAAGCGAATCGAAAAATAGAACAGTGTCTTTCCGGCTCAAATACTCTGGAAGTTGTTCAATTGGTTTTGGCTTTTTGATTTGAGCAAATGGGTTCTCTCTTATATACTGCCAACGCACAGCCGTCTTAAAGGCGTGTGAGAGGTTTTGATAGTGTTTCTTCGGAGTATAGAGGGAAGCCCAGCCTTCGGGTCGCCAGCCCATTGTAATGAAGTTCTCGCACTGTTGAATGGTGGTGGTTTGAAGCAGAACATCTCCTAACGCACGTTGAAGAAAAGTAAGGGAGCTGCGAAGTTCCTTTAGTTGTCCAGAGCTTATTTGCTCACCGCGTCTTGAAGCAAGATATTCTTCGGTGAATTGAGATAGCGACTTGACTCGAAGTTTCGGTTCATTTTCTTTTTCCCAAACTGATTGAAGGTGTTGAGCAAAAAGTTGGCGAGCTTCACGGGCGCTTGTACTCCCCGTTGAAAACTGTCTGCGCTTCCCGTTCTTATCTGTATATGATCCATAAAAGCGATTACCTCTGGATTTGTTTTTGAAAAGTCCGTCCGGCATA
Source organism: Ignavibacteriota bacterium (assembly GCA_003151215.1). The sequence continues at coordinate 4,446 of PLXB01000344.1, read as the reverse complement.
ACGATCCTCACCTCAAAAGGTGCGTTTTGCCTATCTGCCCAAAGTGTATTCGCTCTTTTCATCAGCACTTATAACAAGTGCTTTTTTTTTACCCCCTAATTCTATCGACTGTCCCAAACACGCGGTTCACTTTGTACCCGCTTTGTGCTGATATGGAGTTGCGAAAAACGGGCACAATTTTTTGTACCTGTTTTTTGCCTACCTGTACTCTAATAATTAGGGTACAAGATTTTTCCTTATTGATGGAACTCGATTTTTTTCTATGAAAAAAAGTCTGATAGGGATAAGTTATAGTAAGCAAACACGGACGCGGGAGTTCGGAGCTCTGAAAAGTGCAAAGAAGTGTTTGCGAATTGTTTGCGTAAAACGGAAAACCCATGAATCTCGCTCACAAAGGGCGTGTTGCTACGGTTTTCGAGACCGCCGCGTTCGNNTCGACCACTCTGCCACCTCTCCATTGAAGTTGTTCATAGCCTATTTGCGAATTGCATTCAACTTCGCAATCCCCACGAGCGTTCCCTTACAGAAATAAAAAACTCTTCTCAGTTCTTACCGATTTTTCCCTTTCCCCGTTTTCATTTTTAGCTTTCTCAGGAACTTCATTCCAGGTATCCGATCGTTCTATATACTTAACACTACTTATCTAATATTAGAAATGACAGAATATCTTAAACAAATTCTTAAGACTCTCTCAATCACCGGCCGCTCTTCAAATAGTTCAAGACAATCAGTTTATGAAGATCCGTAAAATATGCCGTTGCAAATTTTCGTAATTTTGTACGATATTTCATTACAAGTATTCAATATTCAAATTTATGAGAAAAAATGGAGTTATTGCACGACGAATACTCGGATGTATACTGACTCTCTTGATGCTTTCCCAATCTTATGCTCTCACGATAAAATACAAGCTAATAATTACTGTTGTCGGACTCCGAAGCAATCAGGGCAAAGTATATATTAGCTTATACAACTCTCAAGAGGGCTTCCCTACTGAACCAAATAAAGCTTTGAGAAAGAGTTCAGTGGGAATCATAAATGGAAAAGCAACTTTGACGCTTGATGATCTCCCGGAGGGTGTATATGCGGCAGCGTGCTTTCACGATGAGGATAATAATGGTAAACTCAATACAAATTTTANNACCAACTGAGGGAATTGGCGCTTCCAATGATGCAAAGGGGTTTTTTGGCCCTCCAAAATATAAAGATGCGGCATTCTCACTTCGGAGAGACGGAGTTATTACAATACGGATACAATATTGACAATATGGATAACAGATTATTACTTTTTATTCTCACCTTATCTATCTCCCTCTATAACGTGGGTACGATTTGGGCGATGGAAGTCGATATTTTTCGTTCGTGGAAATTAATTGAGCCTGGCAATTTTCAGGAAGTGCAATTCCGGCATTGGAAAAAACTTCCCTATTGGATTTTTATACCTGTCGGCCTGGCATTGATAGGTTCACTTATTATGATCTGGTATCATCCCGATCATTCACCCGGCTTGGCTATCTGTATTAGCGTTGGCTCGCAAGTGNNCAATATTTTGGGGAAGATGGCAGGCTGCACTGAGTAAAGATCCTCTGGGTTCGAAAAGTCCGTATCTCGATAAGATATTAAAGACTCATTGGATCAGAACTTCTCTGATCACAGTAAACGGAGTAACTTTGGTTGTATGGCTGACTAACATGTTTTGAACTTCCATGAAAACTCTTTTAATCACCGACCGCTATTCCGATAGCACAAAACAATCGATGATGAAGATCCGCAAGAATATTACGCTGAATAAATCTGTAAAACTAAAGATCGAAGAAATAATGCCATGGATAAGGATATCACTTACCTTCGATGAGAAATCTCTCGATAAAGAGATGCTTATGCTCAAGCTAAGAGCGCATTATTTTGTTGCAGCAGAGATATAATTTTTTTCTTTGTTTTACTTCCCGGTATAGTTCAAAACCCAGTTCTTCCTCCACCCGTCAAAATTTCCTTCGAGAATTTTTTCTCGTGCCTTTCTTACAAGCTGTTGATAGAAGGCAATATTATGCATAGTGGCAAGCGTTAAGCCAAGGATCTCATCGGAATTTATCAGATGCGCTAAGTATGCCTTCGTAAAATTCTGTGAGGCGTAGGAGGAGGTTAATTCATCGATCATTGAGAAATCATTTTTCCATTTTGCATTACGCATATTGAGTTTTCCGTGTGCCGTAAAGATCTGTCCGTTGCGGGCATTGCGCGTAGGTATCACGCAATCGAACATATCCACCCCTCGTGCAATCGATTCAAGTATATCTACAGGGGTTCCGACTCCCATTAAATAGCGNNGGCAGTATGTCCGTCGTCCAATCGGTGACTTCGTACATCACTTCATTCGGCTCGCCGACGGCAAGTCCGCCGATAGCATAACCGAATGAATCCATTGTCACAAGTTTTACAGCACATGCTTCGCGCAGATCGCGGTGAACTCCGCCCTGCACGATCAGAAACGGTGCCTGCTCATACCCATGCAGCGGTTTTGTTTTGGCGATATGTTCCATTGCCCGCTCTGCCCAGATCACCGTGCGCCCCACCGCATCTTCGACAACCTTTCTCTCCGCATTCGATGGCGGACATTCATCGA
>PLXB01000344.1:0-1784 GCA_003151215.1 Ignavibacteriota bacterium | reverse complement strand
ACCTGGTAGCCGCCCGAATCGGTAAGTATAGCACCGTTCCAATTCGCAAATCTGTGAATTCCTCCTGCTTCTTTGATGATCTCCGTCCCCGGACGTAAATATAAATGATAGGCATTCGCCAAACATATCCGAGCCCCGGTATCCCAGACATCGCGCGGCAAAAGTGTCTTCACCGTTGCCAGAGTTCCCACCGGCATAAATGCCGGAGTTTTGATTGCGCCGTGATCAGTGACGAGCCTCCCAGTGCGGGCTTTAGTATTTGCGTCAGTATGTTGAAGTGTGAAATTCATTCTTAAGTAGTGAGCCCCCTCCGTCTCAATTTATCTTTGAAAAGGATGTAGCCCAATTTCTTTTGCAGAAAGTCTCTTCTCTCTTTCATCATTCGTCGCAATAATAACGACTGCTTCATTTTTTACTGCGGTTTTGATCCGGTGAAAGAGAGTTTGAATTCCTTCTTCATCTAAATTCGAACTTGGCTCATCGAGTAATAAAACTTTCGGATCACAGATAAATGCCATCGCCAACCGAACTCTTTGCTGCATTCCCGAGCTATATTGCTTCAGCGTTCTATCGCTTTCAGCAATAGTTCTATCTAATCCGAAAGAAAGCAACTCGTTTACAGCTACATCGCTCGATACCTTACTCCCCTTTAGTTCGACGACAAATTGCACATGCTCGATCGCAGTCAGTTCATTATAAAGCTCAAGATAAGGAGAAACAAACCCTAAAGTTTTCTGAAGATCGCGGAGTTCGAATTGTTTTTCATTATCAGACCAAAAGCATGTGCCTTTCGTCGGTGAAGTAACACCTGCAATAATCTTAAGGAGTGTGGATTTTCCCGAACCATTCGCACCGGTAAGAGCCAAAATATTTCCAGAGCTCGTCTCAAAGGAAACAGGTGAAAAGACCGGAGCATTGCTGAACCGTTTTGTGACCGATTCGAGTCTCAAAAAAAGTTTATCCGGAGTTGGCATAAGTGCAATGCGTGCGACTTATTTCTTTTTCTTCAATTCGGACTCGATCCGGGCATTTTCATTTGCTTCGATCAATTTACGGCGCTCCAGGCGGGCATTCCGGCGAACGATCGCCCCTTCGAAACGGCGCTTCTCTTCGGAAGTTGTTGGGATAAGCTCGGGAACGCTGACTCCACGACCTGTTTCATCTAATGCAACAAAAGTAAGATATCCGGTATTGACATGGCGGCTGTATCCGGTATGAATATCTTCGACAATTGCGCGGACTCCGACTTCCATCGAGGTATGAAATGCGCGGTTCACGCTTGCATAGAGCTTAACAACCTGACCGAGTTTTACGGGACCTAAAAAATTTATCTCATCGACACTTGCAGTCACACATACTCTGCCCGAATGCTTTCCTGCAGCGATGGCAGCGCAAATATCCATCCAATGCATCAACCTCCCTCCAAGAAGATTGCCGAGTTGATTCGTATCATTGGGCAGAATAAGTTCAGTCATCTCGACCTGCGACTCGCGGACTTTCTTTGATCGTATTTGCGGCATTACTTCAGTGAAAGTGATTGCTTGATTGCATGTGCCCGGGCGCGCTGGGCAGGAGTTGCATTTGTAAAAAATTTCTCCTCGAACGTCAGCACCGCATCCTGCGCTTCCTTCATTTTATTTCTGCCGTATTGCACTTCGGCAATACGAAGCTGGGCTTCAATAGCTGCAGGTGTATCGTAATAATTTTCGACAACACGCCCGTAGCCTTCAATTGCGGCTTTTCTATCCGAAAGCTTTATATAGAGTTCTGCTGCAAGCAGGAAT
>PLXB01000271.1 GCA_003151215.1 Ignavibacteriota bacterium | reverse complement strand
AATGGTGAAAGGGCGATGAAGATGCTGAAGTCTCGTATAGCCTCGATCGAGCGCGAAGTCGAAGAAGCGCGGTTATCAGCCATTGAAGGCGGCAAGAAAAAAGCGTCCTGGGGAGCACAGATCAGATCATATGTATTCCAGCCATATACTATGGTCAAAGATCACCGTACAAAATATGCCAAAACCGACGTTCAAANNAGGTGGCAAATTAAAAGTTGTGGAAACCGCAGACGAAGAAGAAATTTAAGGTTTGTATGTAACAACACACCGTTCCTGTAGAATTTCAAGGTTTACCTGTTAAGATGGCACTTGCTATGTGCGACTTTAGAAGCAAACTAAAACTTCCGAAGATTTGTAAGTATAGAGTGCAATACATGTTGCACTCTACATTATGTCTGAAAGACCGAAAAAATTAACGAAAGAAGAGATTGCTGCTCATCTGACAAACGGCTGGTCATTTGATGAAAAAGCAAGTGCCATTGAAAAAGAATTCACGAAACTTAGCTTCTCTAATGCTGCTGAGTTCATCGGGAAGATTGCTCCGATTGCCAATGAACAGGATCATCATCCTGATATCCTGCTTCATGACTATAAAAAAGTTCGCGTGATGCTTTCAACTCACGATGCTGGAGGTGTTACTTCAAACGACTTCAAATTAGCAAAAGCGATCGATGCTATTTAAGAATAAACTCCTCCTCCCCTTCATTTTTCTCATAGCATTTTATTTTTTATCTGAAGCCAAGGCCCAGTCTGTGCCTATTGATACACTCCATAAATATGGTATATACGATGTTGATGGTCTCACTCCCGAATTTCATAAGTCTCGGCGCGATGAGCTCCGCAGTAAAATGGCGCCCCATTCTGCTGCACTTTTTCTTGCTGCTCCAGAAAAGAATAGATCCAATGATGTTAATTATCTATATCATCAGGACCCCAATTTTTACTATCTAACCGGACATCTGCAGCCCGATGCAGCACTTCTTATCTCTAAAGAACCTATTATAGTAGGGGGGATTTCTACGAACGAAGTAATATTCGTTCAGAAAAAAGATCTTCCCCGGGAGATATGGACAGGAGTTCGACTTGGCACTGAAGGGGCAAAAAACGTTCTGAAATTTTCTACATCTCTTCTCATCGATACACTGAATGATTTTCTGAAGCCTATTCTCTCTTATATTGATACACTTTATTTTACTTCGATTGATCCTAAAAAGATTTCTGATCCTATAACCGATATATCATTTGATGTAACCTCTGATTTCAAGAACGTTGTAACAGAAGAGTATCCGACACTTCACATGGGTTCTTTACAAGGACAACTCGCGGAAATGCGGAGCATAAAGCAAGATGAAGAGCTTATTTTGTTACGTAAGGCAATCAGAATATCCAATGAAGCACATAACGAAATTATTCATACTGCCAAACCAGGATGGACTGAATATCAAATGCAGGCTTTGGGTGAATATGTATTTACAAGAAACGGCTGCGAGTATACCGGTTATCCGTGTATCGTAGGCAGCGGAAATAATTCGACGATCCTTCATTATGAAACAAACCGCCGCAAAACCGAATCAGGTGATCTCATTGAAATGGATATCGGCGGTGAATATCATGGATATACTGCGGATATAACGCGAAGCTTCCCTATAAATGGTAAATTCTCAAAGGAACAACGCCTGATCTACGATCTTGTGCTCGAAGCGCAAGACTCGGGAATTGCTGAGGCAAAAGTCGGCAATATATTTAAAGCACCGCATAACGCCGCTGTCTCGGTTATTACCCGCGGTTTATTAAAACTTGGTATCATCTCGAAACCGGAAGACTATAAAAAATATTTTATGCATGGCACATCGCATTATCTCGGGCTGGATGTCCATGATGCTGGAACTTACGGACTTCTGAGAGATAGAGAAGTTATTACTGTTGAACCGGGAATCTATATTTCGGAAGGAAGCCCGTGCGATAAAAAATGGTGGAAGATAGGCTGTCGCATAGAAGATGACATTCTGATCACCTCAAAAGGACAGGAAATACTGTCGAAATACTCGCCGAGAAAGGCTGAGGAGATAGAGAAACTAATGACAAATGCGAAATTCTAACTTGAGATCGGAGAAATTAGAATCACCCATGATAAGAAAAATAATTTGTAGTCTTTGCTTTTTACTTCCTGCTCCGACTCTACTCTTTGCTCAAGAAGGTTACGAACACTTTTCCCCTATCGCGCATGGAGCCGGCAGGACTTACGTCATTACAAGCCGCGGACTTTCTGCAGTCGGATTAAATCCGGCGTTGCTTGATTATGATGATGACAAGACGATTCAGGTGCAGATATTTCCTCTTTCAGCCTATGGTCTGGATGCGGGGGCGAGCTTTTCCGATGCAAATGCTCTTAGCGGAGTATTCAGCACCGGTATTAGTCATTTCACAGATAGTTCACTTACAAATATTGCGAATCTTCTTTCGAACGGGAAACTATCAGGGCGCGGAGATGCTGAAATTCTCGGCGCATTATATAAATTACCCGAGATCGGTAGTTTTGCATTTACCTGGACAACACATGGTGCCGTAAGAGCTGATATACCACAAAGCTTTCTCGATTTCGCGCAGAATGCCGAAGCGAAACTAATTCAATCTGTAAACTCAATTGATAATTTCGATCTTCAGGGAATGTGGTATAGCGAGTATTCGCTTTCATTTGGAAAAACTATAGGCATCGGAAGGGATACCTCTTCTTTTCTTAAAAATATTTCCTTTGGGGGCGCTTTAAAATATGTATCCGGAATTGCCTATCTCAAAGTTGATCCGGGGAATTACATTCGTACCAATCCGGGCGGTGGTTACGTTGCGCTTGCTGTTAACTTCGATGAGCGCTCATCATATAGTTCGAGTTTCGATCCCAAAAACGTCCCGAATCATTTTAGCTTTGGTTTTTTGACCAGTAATTCAGCCGGATCCGGAATCGGTGCCGATCTCGGAATCAGNNAAGACTGGTATACCCACAGTCCTATTAGGAATATCTACAACGGATCTCGGTTCGATCACATGGAATAAAAATGCGACTGAAAGGATCGTCGACCACATTAATGATACAATCTTCTACGGTAATGCATCAAAAATTCAAGATGTTACTGATTCTCTGAAAAAATTAAGCGGGACACTACGAAATCTTTCTTCATTTACGACGCCGCTTCCTTCAATGTTCCGGGCAGGGTTACAAATTGATCTCGATGCTATGGGCTTCCAGTGGGGAGTTTTTGCTCCCAAAATCGCAATGGAATATGCAAATGGCTTAACAGGGATTGTAGGAAGTCTCAAAAATGGAAGATTCGGTGCTGGCCTCACTCTTGAGCGAACTGGAAATATCGGATTACGATTAAACGGCGGATTTGTCATTGAGTCAGGCGCAAGCGATATCACACTTGGCGCAGGAGTGACGCTCTTAAATTTTCTAAATATTGATGTCGCCTCAGCTCATGTCGGGCAATTCTTCATCTCAGGCAGTAAAGAAACAGATATAGCAATTAGTGTAAGGGCTGCGTTTTGAACGAAGATGCCTAATTTACTGTTTTGCAATAGATTTTAGAATATTTTTTAATCACTAACCAATGCCTGATACACCAAAAACACCAACACCGCCTCCTTTTAGAGTTGGCGGCTCCACTGTTGCACCTCCACCAATGAAAGCTCCTATTCCTCCTGGAACGGATTTAAATATAGACATCCCGGTTCTCGCATTGACCGCTAAGGATTTTGCATCCGATCAAGATGTTCGTTGGTGCCCTGGCTGTGGTGATTACTCGATTCTTGCACAGGTTCAGCGCACAATGCCGGATTTAAATGTGACACGACATAATACCGTCTTTGTCGCAGGAATCGGATGTTCATCACGTTTTCCCTATTATATGAATACCTATGGATTTCATGGGATTCACGGACGTGCACCTGCCATTGCTTCGGGTGTAAAGGCTGCTAACCCTGATCTGTCGGTTTGGGTTGCTACCGGCGATGGAGATGGTCTATCCATAGGCGGAAATCATACTCTTCACATGCTGCGCCGCAATTTTAATCTTAATGTACTGCTCTTCAATAACCGCATTTACGGCCTGACAAAAGGTCAATATTCCCCTACATCTGAGCACGGAAAGAAAACGAAGTCTACGCCTATGGGCTCTATAGATCATCCACTTAATCCGGTCCTTTTCGCTTTAGGTTGTGAGGCTACATTCGTTGCTCGCTCTATCGACCGTGATACCAAGCATATGCAGGAAGTAATTAAACGCGCTGCTGCTCATCGAGGCACTTCTTTTATGGAAATATATCAGAATTGCAATATTTTCAATGATGGAGCTTTTTTAGATCTTACAGAAAAAGATGTTAAGGAAGATCATCTCGTTATATTGAAACACGGCGAGCCGCTAATCTTCGGAAAGAATAAAGATAAAGCTATTGTTCTCGACGGATTCAACCCAAAAGTGGTAAACGTCGCCGATACAACAATGGATAAGATAGTACATCACGATGAAAAGAATCCTATCCTCGCAAGCATTCTTGCGAAAATGAGTGATATGGAAGGCTTCCCGACTCCGATCGGTATCTTCCTCTCCGTTGACCGTGCAACTTACGAAGACGAGATGACTGATCAGATCAAAACCGCCAAAGAAAAATCCGTCGGCGATCTGAAGAAGCTACTTAATTCAGGAAATACCTGGATGGTGAATTGAACTTAATTATTTTCTTTTCTTGAAGGGCGACAGAAAAGTCGCCCTTTTTCATGTCATGGCTTTCCGAACCTCCATCTCCGATTCTCTGTTTTGCATTATATATGAATAATACGATACTGGAATTCGATACAACAAAGTTTATAACGCTTATCAAAGGTTTAAAGCGAATCGTACTTACCTCACATATTAACCCTGATGGCGATTCACTTGGATCGGAAATCGGATTTGCAGAATGGCTGATATCCATAGGAAAAGAAGTCCACGTCTTTAATCATTCGCATACTCCGAATAATTATAATTTTCTTGATCAAGAAAGACCAATTATAGAGATATTCAATTCAGCAAAGCATGAGCAAATAATATACGATGCCGATGCTTTTTTCTTATTAGATACGAATGATCCTCTTCGCGCAAAATCTTTAGCGCCATACATCTCATCTCATAAGAATCCGATTCTTATCGATCATCATCTCGACCCAAAAGATTTTGCAAAGGAAAGATTCATTGATACGGAGGCCACTTCAACAGGAGAAATGATCTACACACTTGTGACGGCTGCACAAAAAGAATTAGGCGGCACGATAACAGCAAAAGCTGCACAAGCATTATATATTGGTATCATGACCGACACCGGAAGTTTTCGTTTTCCTCGGACAAATTCCAATACATTCCGCATTGCTGCCGATCTTATTGATCTCGGTGCTGACCCGGTTTTCACATATGATAAAACCTATAATTCAGCGAGGCCATCAAGGGTATTGCTTATTGGTAAATGCTTAAATTCATTGAAATTCTTCTTTGATGATAGATTGGCAACTCAGGTCATATTTCAAAAAGATTTGAGTGATGCCGGCGCAATTGAAGAAGAAGTTGATGGCTTTGTTCAATTCCCTCTCCAGGTTGCTACTGTTGAGTTCTCAATATTTATTTTAGAACTCAGAGAAGGTTGGAAAGTTAGCTTCCGCTCGAAGGGAAATAAATCTGTCGCAGAAGTTTCAAAACATTTCGGCGGTAACGGTCATTTCCACGCAGCAGGTGCAAGAATTTTTGAGACAATTTC
>PLXB01000084.1 GCA_003151215.1 Ignavibacteriota bacterium | reverse complement strand
TTCAGTCATTGCTAATAGAGAAAAAGCAGAGGATGCATTTTCCGATCTTGCAAAAAAATTCGGCATTGAAGAGGAAAAATATGCTTTGATTACTTTGCACAGACCGAGCAATGTCGATGATGAAAAAAATCTGACTCTGCTTGTCGGATTATTCGAGCAAATGCAAAGTTTTGTGCCAAAGATCATTTTTCCGGTTCATCCGCGGACCCGAAAAAAACTGGAGGAATTTCGCTTGACAGATCGCATTAATAAAATTGCAAGCCTGAAATTAATCGACCCTATCGGGTATCTGCCATTTCTTGCAATGCAGGGTAATGCAGCCGTTGTGCTCACCGATTCGGGCGGTATCCAGGAAGAAACAACTGCACTTGGAGTGCCATGTATTACACTTCGCGAGAATACTGAACGTCCCGTAACCATCGAGCAAGGCACAAATGAAATGACCGGACTTGAAATCCCAAAGATCGTCGAATTATCAAAACGTGCGCTCCAAGGGAAATGGAAAAAGGCATCAGTGCCGGAATTATGGGATGGCAAAGCAAGCGAACGTATTCTCGAAATATTAAAAACATTTTTATCATAAATTCAATGATCCCTCGAATTCATATTTATTTTCGATCTTCTCTTATCGTATCAGTGCTGCTCTGCATTTACTCTGCGGCCAATGCGCAGCTTACCGCGCCTGCTCCCACCTCTTCATCAACGATGTCAGTGCCGACGCTTACCGGCTCTGCTCCCGATAGAACTTCGGCTCCAATTTCGCCTGAGGCAATGATCTTCGACGGTGCAGTCGATCCGCATGAATATAGAATGGGTCCCGGAGATGTGCTGCAATACCGTTCCTGGACAAGTAATGATGCGCAACAACTCATGGTCTCTGCCGATGAACTTCTTGTTATTCCCCGCATTGGTGAGTTTAACGTCAAAGGCAAAACACTTGAGCAAATTAAAGATGAGGTACGAGCGCATGTGATAACTCTTTTCAAAAAAACGAAAGGGGTCGTAGATTCATCTCAAAACCTTTTTACTCTCTCACTTACTCAGCCGCGAAGAATTTTTGTTTCGGTCTTAGGAGAGGTTACTACTCCGGGTGTTTATACTTATACGGGAGGTACGCGAGCTTTTGTTGCCATCAATGTTGCCGATAGACCGACGCAGCAAACTGCCATCCTTGGCGATCAGGCGTTTCAGCGCGAACAAGAAAAGCGCAAACGCGAGCAAGACAGACTTCGTCCTTATTTCGGCGACGGTAATGATAAAACTGCCAGCCAAAGAAATATTACGGTTACCCATAGTGACGGCACGACAGATAGAATTGATATTCCGCGCTTTATCGCAACACGTGATCCGCGCTTTTGTCCTCTTTTGCGCGAAGGTGATGTGATCTATGTGCCATTTAAGAGAATGCTTGGCGGTCAGTTAGGAGTCTATGGCGCAGTAAATTCTCCACAGGATTTTGAGTATATAGAGGGTGATTCCCTTTGGGGAATGGTCATGGCAACGCTTGGTCCTACTCCAACAGCCGATATTTCGCATATCGAGTTAACCCGTATGTCTGCAAGCGGAGATAGCTATTCTACGCAATCCGTCGATGGTGGAGCGATAAAAACTGGGCGTATTCCTGATGTGAAACTCCAGGCAGGTGATAGAATCTTTGTCCGCGATAATCCCGACCTTCGCGAGCTTTCGCGCGTCGTCGTCAAAGGAGAAGTCATGCATCCCGGTGTCTACCCTATCCTCCGGACCGATACAAAATTATCGGAGATCATAAAGCAAGCCGGCGGCTTTACTCCCTATGCATTTCTTGCCGGCGGAACGATTACCAGGCAAAGATTAGATATTGACAATAAAGATATTACTCCTATTGATGAGGCTAAACTTGTGGGCAGATTGGCTAATCTTGCCGTTGAAGATACGGCTAATTTCCGCGCACTAACGGAAGTACGTGAGGGATATGTCGCAGCGGACATGCAGCGCTTATTTGAAAAAAATGATGCCTCTTCCGATGTCAATCTTCGGGATGGAGATGTTATTTCTATTCCTGCCAAGCCTACAACTGTATATGTTTGGGGATACGTCGGAGCTGTAGGATATATCCCGTATCACGAAGGCGCATCGGTTGACTATTATATAAAGGCTTCAGGCGGATATGCTGAGGGAGCGGTGAAAAAATCTACTCGCATTATCAAACCTCGTACGAGAAGTTGGTTCAAACCGAATGAGACGAATATTGAGCCCGGCGATGAGATCTACGTTCCAAAAGAGAAACTTTATCCTGATGATTATGCGCTGCGGATAACGTCGACAGAAGTATCGATCATCGCGACGGTCGTAACTGCAATGGTAAGCATTATTACATTGTATTTGATTTATAAGCACCCGTAATAATGAGACAATTTTGTTTTGTCCTTTCTTTTCTGACGACCTTTATCGTTGCACTGCCATTGCAAGCTCAAAACTTGACTGCGCCGCCGCATCGCGGCGTAACGCAGGTACCGATCGGCGAAGAAGTATATCCTTACTTACGGCATCTATCCGTCAAAGGGCTTATCAATGGCTTCTCCGAAGCACAGCTGCCGATCACGGAATATGATGTCATAACGCTTCTTAAATCAGTTGATACAACAAGACTTTCTTCTGCCGAACGCTCATTAAGAAGAAAATTTCTACGTACATATGCACGCGATCCGTACGAAGCAGTAACGATGTTCCCTGCGCAGGATGCGGAACCACTTTTTTTCGAAGGCATTCCGACCGATAAGGATAAATATCTTTACCGCTGGGAAGACGACTCGACTCTTTCAGATCTGCAAGTTCATGGAATTGGAAGTCTGGAATATCGCCAAAGAATGAAGCCGACTTCCTCTCATGCCGAACTCAGTGATTTCGGAGGAAGATTTACCGGTACTCTTTCGGGGCATGTCGGTTATTTTTTAGAAGCCACGAACGGTATCAATTTTGGCGATCCATCAATCGCGCTCGAAGACCCGGTGATTTCGAGAAATAAAACGTACGGACTTTTTGGCTTTCATGCCTATTATGATTTTACCACAGCGGAGCTAGCGTATAATAATGATTGGTTCACGGCGAAAATTGCCCGCGAGCCTATCGCTTATGGCGGAAGTTTTCAGGGTGATAACGTCATTGTTTCGCCGACTGTGCAAACGCCGGATTTTATCAGTCTCGGAGCTCATGTGAAATCAGTCCGGTATCAAGCCGTGATTGCTTCGCTTCTTGGTGATCCGAAGTATAGCTTAACTCCTCTCGGATACAATAACCCCGCGTGGTGGGTATTCAGTTTTGTGGATGATAAGTATCTTGTGCTGCATGATCTGACATTTCTTATTAATAGTGATCTCGAATGGGGATTCACAGATATGGTGATATTTTCGCGCAGGTTCGATCTGGCGTATCTCAATCCGTTTTCATTTTTGAAGTCAGTAAATAATTCGCTGCTCGACCGTGATAAATCTCATTTAGCAACTCATGCACGCTGGAGAGTTACCGACGATTTCGAGGTTCGTGGAGAAGGACTTCTGGATGACATCGTATTTAGTAAAATTGGCACAGGTTATTGGAGCAATAAATGGGCATGGCAGATCGGCGGACTGTGGGCTTCACCTTTCGGGATTCCGAATCTCGATATTGCATTTGAGCATACACGAGTCGAACCTTTTACCTATACGAGTGTCGATCAACAAAATTCATCCTCGACAGGCGGTGAGATCATCGGCACAAATATCGGACCTAATTCGATGAGCTTCTGGACTCAACTTCATTGGACGCCTTCGGAAAAATTGGCAGTTGATCTTAGTTTTACACTGATCGAACGCGGCGAGAATTATTATGATAGTACCGGGCAACTCAAAAAGTTTTATGATAGTGCGGGACACTACCTGTATGACGGTAATCAGGGAGCAGATTTCGAAATCAGCGCTTCGCCTGAGGATGGAAACCGCAGTTTTCATATTCTCGATGGTAATCGTGTGAATATTTTCACCATCGATGCTACTGTTTATTACGAACTGTGGCGAGGTCTGCGTGTTTTTGTTCGCGGATATTCCAAGTGTGTCGATTATCTTGCAGGAACACCGCTGAATCCGAGGGAAACGCCTAATACATTTTTCGGTTTTGGCGCGAAAGTGTTATTTTAGGATTTTAACAAAGTTTTTTTATTCGATATCAATGATACCTACTGAAACGGAAACGCATACTATTGCCCCTGCCCGCCGCGCTTGGGTTGAATCTATTTCATTGCTTCAACGGCATAAATGGCTAATCATTTTAACAACAGCTCTTGTCACTGTCGGTACGGGCATTTATTATTTCGGCTTTGCCAAATCATGGTATAAAGCAGAGTCAAACGTTATGCCTGCGCGCAAAGCAGGAGGTGGATTGTTGGAAAGCTTGGGCTCGGGAATTTCGAGCACGATCAAAGATCTTGGCATTACACCCCTTGCCGGGAAAAATAAAGGAGAGGGGTACAGCCCGATAGCCTTAATAGCTAGCCGGGAAGTGCAGGAAAAGCTCGTGAAAGAATTCGGATTTATGAAGATCTACGATGTTACGACAATGGAAGATGCGCTTAAGGAGTTTGGAACGCATGCGCTTGCAGATATTCAGGAAGAAGGGAATATATCTATTACATTCGAAGATACCGATCCCATCCGAGCTGCCAATGTTGCGAACGGATTAGTCGATGAATTAAACGCCGTTAATTCAAAACTGGCAATCGAAGAGGCAAAATTTAATCGCACATATATAGAAGAGCGGTATAATAAACTCCTCAGCGATCTTGATTCATCCGAGCAGGCATTGGGTGCATTCCAGAAAAAATACGGAGTTTATGAACTTAAGACTCAGGCACAGGCGCAGCTTACAGCTTTAGGAGTATTGGAACAACAGGAATATGCTACAGAATTGCAGCTCAAAGATGCTGAGCAGCTCTATGGCTCCGAAGCAGCAGAGACGAATGTCCTTCGAGCAAACCTCGAAGAACTGAGATCGAAGCTCTCAAATTTGAAAACAGGAATGGATAGTAACGCTTCGAGTTATTTTGTACCAATGAATGTCATGCCTGATGTAGCCCTCGATTACTTGCGATTAACGCGTGAAGTGGAAATACAATCAAAGTTGAAAGCTTTTATGCTTCCCTCTTACGAGCAGGCGAAGCTTGATGAAACGCGCTTATCGCTTTCATTTATTGTGCTAGATAAGGCGCTGCCGCCGTTAAAAAAATCGCGGCCAAAACGTTCAGTTGCTCTTCTGGCTGCATTGCTCGGAAGCATTGTCATTACATCGCTTGCGGTGATCGCCGCTGCAAATATTCAGCTTGCGCGTGAACGCTTTCGCCGTGATAAAGCAGCATTAGGATTATAAGAAAGATTCTGCGAAAAGTGAAGAAGATCGTTTCGATATTTTCCAAATGGATTTTCGCTTCGAAGCGAACATGGTTTTTATGGGCAGTTTTCGTAATCGCGCTTATTATTCGCATCGGAATTATTATCGTTGCGAGTCATCCCGACCATCCTGAAATGTATGAGCACGGCGCGATCGCTCATAATCTCTATACTGGTCATGGCTTTGCAATGCATTGGCCCTACGAATCGCTCGATTCGCAGCGCGTTGCACTAATGAAACTGCCTCCGCAATATGAAAGTGCGTACCAGCCGCCGCTCAATCCCTATTTGATCTATGGAGCATATTTGATCTTCGGCGAAAATCGAGCAGCTATCATTTTTCTTATGCTCTTCTATGCAGTAATAAGTTCTTTTATGCCGCTGGTTGTTTTTAAAACGGGAATGCTTATCGGAAATGAAGCCTCAGCAAGAATAAGCTCTCTTATTTCTGTGCTTTTTCTTCCGGCAGCATTTGCAGTCATTACTTTTTCCGGCTCAGCGCTTCATCAACTACTTGGTCTCGTCATACTATTTCTTGCTATTACGGCAACGCAAAAGCCGTCCCTGAGATCGTTCTTCACGCTCGGAATATGCTGCGGAGCAATGACGCTCCTTCGGAGCGAATTTTTAATTGTGGGTTTTTTACTCATCATTACTTTACTTTTTTTTGCAAGCAAGAAAAGCCATCTAAAAAGAATTGTATCCTGGGGAGGCATTTCCTTTATTGCATGTGCAGCGGTCATTGCACCCTGGACGTTTCGGAATTATGCATTGTTTCACAAATTTGTTCCGATCGTTGACCGGCCATGGCATGAGATATGGCGCGGAAATAATATGTATGCAACTGCTTCATCGTTCGATGGAGCGGGAATTCCGATATGGGTACATGCTTCACGCTTTCCAAAGATCATCGCAGCGATGGATTCGATTCCTTACGATCAATACTTCAGCATTCGCGTCGATAGCATTTTCCGGAACGAAGCCCTTACGTACATGCAACAGCATCCTTCTCGCGATATTGAACTTGTTGTAAAGAAAATCTTTGCACTCATGACGATCGCGTATTTTCCTGGAATGACGGAGAACCCACTCTATATACTTTGTATCCTTTTCGTAAGTTTTACCTCGATCGCCGGTATGATCGCTGTAGTGCAAAAAGCACGACTTATGCATGACTATAGTATTACCATGCTCTATGCGGTGTTTTTTGGGTATTATTGCATTATCGTTATGGCAACATTTATTCTGCCTCGCTACCAGATCTATATCTTTTCGGTTTTATTACCGCTGACGGGGTTGGGGACGGAGAAAATTGCAACTATCCGAATTTTTCGACGCAACAAGGCAATTTTAGAATTGTAACTATGAGTGTCAAAATGCGCATTGCAGTCAATACACGATTCCTTATCACTAATAAATTGGAGGGTATAGGTTTCTTTACTTTTGAGTCGATGAGGCGAATAGTTCACTCTCATCCGGAAATTGATTTTTATTTTTTATTCGACAGAATATATTCGGAGGAATTCGTCTTCGCTAAGAATGTGATACCCGTTGTTCTTTTCCCACCTGCACGACATACCCTTTTGTGGTTGTGGTGGTTTGAAATCTCTGTTGCACATTGGTTGAATAAGAACAATCCTGATCTCTTTCTTTCACCTGACGGATATGGCTGCCTTCATACGGATGTCAGGCAAGTAATTGTTATGCATGATCTTGCATATGAACATTTCTCCGATCATATTCCTATTATTGCCCGTGCATATTATCGGTACTTTATGCCTCGCTTTGCAAAAAAGGCTATTCGAGTCGCAACTGTTTCGGAGTTTTCAAAAAGTGACATTGTAAAACACTATCACATTTTACCTGAATTGATAGATGTGGTGTATAGTGGTCCAAAAGAAGTTTATAAACCAATAGATGTTGAACGTAAAAGAAATGTCAAGAAAAAATATTCGGACGGAAAAGAATATTTCCTTTATGTAGGCTCGATTCATCCACGAAAGAATATAGCCAAGCTTCTCGAATCTTTCGACCAATTTAAAAAAGAGACAAACTCTGATTGCAAATTAATAATAGTAGGAAGAAAAGTGTGGGACTCTACAAATATTAATAAAATTTATATGGAGATGAAGCATAAGAATGACATACTATTTGCGGGTTACGTAGGGACGCAGGAATTGGCGGAAATAACTGCATCTGCTTCAGCAATGATTTTCGTCTCTCTATTTGAAGGCTTCGGAGTTCCGATTATTGAAGCGATGAATTGCGAAGTGCCTGTTATCACTTCAAATACTACCTCAATGATAGAGATAGCAGGCGGGGCAGCAATACTGGTTAATCCCACTTCGGTAGATGAAATTTCTTTTGCATTAAAAACAATAATGTCAAATGAGACTCTGCGACAAACATTAATAGAAAAGGGAATAATTCAAGCAAAAAAATTTAGCTGGAATTTGACAGCCGATAAATTATGGACATGCTGCGAAAAAGTAATAATGGGAAAATAAAACATTGCGCAGTAATATTCTATGAACTGGAAAGATGATTAACCCAATCATAAATCGTAATATTATTTCATGATAGATACTGCCAAATACGAAATTGGACCAAACTTTCATAAGAGAACATTGCAGCTCTCCTCTTTTAATGAAATATTTATTGTAATCGGCACTTTTGTTTACCTCCTCTGCGGTCAATTTTTCTTTCCGATCTGGATACTCCCTCTACCGCCCATAGCGTTATTCATTAGTTTTTATTTTATGAAGAAAGAAGGTATTTTACTTTTTTTCTTTGTGGTCACTGTAGCTTTAATTCAACTGAAACCTGTCCATGGAGGTGACCTTTCGATATATGATGCTTTGGCCGGGGCAATGATAATATCGATCATGATTGCAGTTATCGTCAAGAAGATATTTTTTGTACGAAAATATTATCTTGATAGTAATGAATATCTCTTCTTCATTCTTTATCTTTTTTGGATAACATTAATCGGGATCGTCAATTTACTTTTTTTTTCTGCTTCTCTTGATGCCGGTTTCAGAGACATTCTCATTTTCACCCCACTATTCCTTATCCCTCCTTTATTCTCCTCAGTAGATCTTAATAAAAGAAATGACCGGTTCCTCGTCTATGGGTCTATGTTGATAATCTGGATGATCTATTTTATTGCCTCGATAGTAAGGGTAAGATCATCATTTTTAGTAGCTACATATTTGTTTGAAATTGGCTATGGTACAATAAACATAATCTGCGGTCCTTTCATGTTACTTGTTTTTTTTAACCTTTTTATAGTCGAGAAACGACGGGAAAAAGCGTTTTATTATATTATCGGAATGATTGTTTCGGTATTGATTATTTTTCTAACTCATAATCGGACTATGTGGGTCTCAACTCCGCTTTGGGTTTTTTTAACACTTTTTGTTATCCAAAAAGAAGAAAGAAAGAGAGCATATAGATTGTTTGGATATATCTNNATCGGATTATTGTATATCATATTCCCATTTGTCGGAATTCTCGTAAAGTTTTTTATTGCATATTTTCTCACATCCTCAAAATTACGGACAGATCCTTCACTTGTTGGCAGATATATTGAGTGGAGATATGTCGTACAGTCAATAGGAGAGTCTCCACTTTTTGGTCATGGAGTTGGCTCCGATTATCGCTTATACAATTGGTTCGAAGGATACTCTTTTACAACCAGTTATACGCACAACGGTTATTTAGGCACTCTACTTAAAGGAGGAGCTGTGGGCTTCATCTTATTATTTACGGCTTACATCGGTTTTATTCGAAAAGGGATTATACTGCTGCGCACAAGGACATTGAATTCCAGTGAGCGAGCTTTTCTCCGTGCCGGAATTACTGTCTTACTGCTGTTAACAGTAGCTACTAACACGTTTAATATTTTTGCTCATCGTGATGTTTTACTCTATATAGGTATTATTTGGGGATACATACTCTATATACAACGTACTACGAAGATCATTTAAAATAATTTATGAACCCCATTTGGAAAATTTACGGGCTTTTCAAGAACAGATTGCCGAAATCATCGATCAAGAGGATAAGGATCTTGATCGAATCTAAGCTTGATTTTTTATGGAAGGGGGAGTTCTATAGCCAGTTTGCCGAGGATGCAATACTCTTGCGTATAATGTTATCAAGGAACTGGAATTCTTCAGAAAATCCCAAAAAAGGGGGGGGATTCTATGTGGATGTCGGAGCATATGCACCGAAACAATTTTCTAATACCTATTCCTTTTACAAGAAGGGATGGAGTGGAATCAATATTGATGCGACGCCTGGTTCGATGGAGATTTTTAACAAGATAAGAAAAAGAGATATTAATATCGAAGCAGCGAAATCGGATGAAAATAAAGAATTAATATTCTACACATGGGGTGTCCATGAGCTAACCAATACCTTTTCGTCTGAGCATGCGGAAATATTTACGAAAATTTTTGGAAAAGCACCTCAGGAAATTATTCTTAAAACACAACGTTTGGATCAGATTTTAGATACACATCTTCCGCATAATCAGCAAATTGACTTCATGTCTGTCGACGCAGAAAATCATAATCTAGCAGTTCTGCGTTCTAATAACTGGCTCAAATACAGGCCAATGTACGTCATCGTTGAAGCTGATTCCCAAAATCCGGCTATTTAAGATATTATTGAATCTGATATTTTATCCTTTATGAAAGAACAACATTATCACCTCTGCGGCTGGATCGATATAAATCTTTTTTTCGAACGCAACTCCCTCTGAAACTAATTATTCACTTATCCTATTTGTAAGTTTTTAAACTAACTTTTGCGCATTCTTCAACTTGCCCCCCGACTTCCTTATCCGCTGACTGATGGCGGAGCGATCGGAATTTATAAACCTACCGAAGCTATTGCGCGATTGGGGCATGAGATCACGTTTGTGAGTTATCCGGATCGGGATCCCAATATTACGAAAGAAGCAATTGAAAAATTTTCCGCCTTTTGCCAGATTGAACTTGTAGATCGTCCACTTCCGACGCGCAATGCAACGCTTCTGCGAACGGTATTTTCCGGCGCTTATCCTATCGAACGGCGAATGATGCGCGAGATGTATGAACTTCTCGAAAAACTTCTCGCGGAAAATACGTATGATATTGTTCATCTCGATGCTTCCCATATGGGAAAGTATGGACTTTGGATTAAAGAAAAATTTAAATTGCCCGTAATACTCCGTCAGCATAATTTTGAAACTTTGATTTATAAGAGGTTTGCGGCGAATGCCAAAAATCCTCTCCTCAAAATCGTTTCTTCGGTGCATGGGAAAAGGATGCTTGCCGAGGAAACAAGATTTTTAAATGCAGTTCATGGAGTTATTGCAATCAGCTCTGAAGATAAAAGGCTAATGGAACAGGTGGCACTAAAAACAAAATTTTGGACTATTCCGGCAGGAGTTGATACCCAATACTTCAAANNATAGAATTAGAGGAGAATAATATTCTCTGGGTGGGCGGCGTGGATTGGGATCCCAACCTCGACGCGATCGAATTTTTTGCGAAGGAAATTCTGCCGCTGATTGTTAAGGTCATCCCCGAAGTGAAGTTTGATGTCGTTGGCCAGAATACTGATCGTCTGCAACATCTTATAAAACAAGGAGTTAATACAATTCGGCTTCATGGCCGTGTTCCTGATATTCGCCCGTATATGACTCGTTCTGCTGTGATGATCTGTCCGCTACGTGTCGGAGGTGGAATGAGGCTGAAACTGCTGGACTTTTTCGCTGCCGGTAAAGCTGTTGTCTCGACCCATATCGGTGCGGAGGGAAATATTGCCTGTGATGGGGAACACATTCTGCTTCGTGACGATAAAGAAGCTTTTGCCGATGCCGTGATCATGCTCTTGAGGGACGCTTTGTTACGAAAGAAGCTTGGAGCAATTCCCCGTACTATGGCAGAAGAAGAATACTCATGGGAAAGTATCGGCAGACGCTTTTGCGAAGTCTATGAGGAAGTAGTTTCAAAACGTTAAATGCGATTACTCGATATTGTTATCATCGTTCTACTGTTTATAATAGGGTACTGCTTTCTGCTTTACCCAATGGTTATTCGTGTACTCGCAAGATTTTTTCCGAAACCTTCGCATAAAAACGAATCGTACTTTCCAACCATATCGATCATTCTTGCCGTCTATAATGAAGAGAGTGTCCTTGGTCGCTGCATTGAATCGCTTCTGAAATTAGATTATCCGAGAGAACTCCTTGAGATTATTATCGGCTCCGATGGGTCAATCGACAAGACGAATGAAATGCTTGCCGGTTTTAGCAGAAAATATGATCTCATCAAACCATTTTGCTTTCCCGAACGGCGCGGGAAGATGGCAGTATTAAACGACCTGGTCTTAAAAGCCACCGGAGAAATTTTATTTTTTGCAGATGCCGATATTACGCTTTCAGTTAATACTCTGAAATCTCAGGTGCGGCATTTTGCCGATTCCGAGATCGGCGCAGTTGGGGGCGGTTATCAAATTCATTTCGATAGTAACCGGGAGGGATTGTATCATTACGAAATAGATTACGCTTCGCTGGAACAAAATATTCGGATTAATGAAGCGATCTTCAGTTCTACCGTCAATGTATTCGGAGGCAATTATACGATTCGACGCGCGTGGTGGTCCCCACTTCCGGACTCTCTTGTCCATGACGATACGTATGTTGCATATAATATTATGGATCGTGGGAAGCGGGTTTTCTATGAACCTGAGTCCATATCTACTGAAGTGTATAATCGTTCTTTAAGTGATGAATTCCTGCGAAAATCGCGTTCCGCTTCACGAGGTTATCACACATTATCTTTTTTTCCTCGTCTTCTGGGTCTTTCCGGTGGAAAGAATGCGTTTCTTCTGTGGTCACATAAATTATTACGCTGGCTCAGTCCATTCATTGCGTGTTTCATTATTGCCCTAAGCGTCCTTGGAATGGTCCTCAACGGAGGCTTACAGTATGTCATCTTACTTTCAGGATTTTGCATGATCTCTATTATTACCTTTATAGGATGGATACTCGATCAGCAAAATATCCGAATACCGATTATCAGGCAATGTAGTTGGTTCGTGATCATGAATATTGCGTATGTCGTGGGCACATTCAAATTTATCACGAAAACGGATGAGGGAATGTGGTCTCAGGCAACTCGGCCGGTTCTTTCGGATTCATCATATGCATTGAAGGAGGCAGTTCATACTAAATGAGCCGACGAAAAGAACTACTCATTCTCATTATAGGCGATTTTGTTGCCGTCAATGGTGCATGGGTTCTTTTTTATTGGGTGAGATTTTATTCCGGGTGGTTTGCTAGGCCGATAGTACCGTTTGATATAGTTCATCCTATCCGGGGAAGTTTATTTGTTTATGGGTTTTGGCTCGTCGCATTCATTTTTTTCGGGTTGTACCGATCATGGTACGTTCGTCCGATCTTCGATGAACTCGTTACGGTAGTGAAGACTTTTGCTTTCGGCACAATTGTTTTCATGCTTCTTGTGCTATGGGATCCCTTCACACCGCGTGAATATACTCCGTGGCGCGAAGATCCGAGAGTGATCGGGCTTTTATATTTTCTCATTCTGACCTCGTTAACCATTTCTGCCAGATTAATTGTCCGCTACACGCAGCGCCGTCTGCTTGAATCCGGCATCGGACAGAGAGTTTCAATGATTGTCGGTGATCAAACAAAGGCAAATGAGCTGGCACATAATTTGCAAAAGGTGAAAAGGCTCGGATATAATGTCATTGGATATATTTCTTCCAATGGAGTGGCAAGTAAAATTGCCGAAATATCACCGGCTCATCTTCAAATAATCGGAAGGTATGATGAAATGGAGCAAGTGATCGAATCGAAAAAAGTGAAGGAAGTACTTATCGCACTTGATTCCGGAGAACACACAACGCTTTTAGATATTATCGGTAGGCTTTCTGCCATAAATGTAGGGCTAAAAATCGTCCCTGATCTTTATGATATTATCTCCGGACAAGCGCGGACAAGAGAGATCTACGGTTTTCCTCTGATCGATATTAATCCAGAGATCATGCGGCCATGGGAAGAAGCGGCGAAGAGAGCAATGGATATTATAACGAGCTCCGTGATATTAGTTGTAGGAATTCCGGTATGGCTGCTTGTGGCGCTTGGAGTAAAAATTTCCTCTCGTGGACCGGCGATCTATTCGCAAGGACGTATGGGCAGAAATGGCATCCCATTCAAGATCTATAAATTCCGTTCTATGACAACAGATGCCGAAAAAAACGGGCCGCAATGGGCACAAAAAAATGACCCTCGCGTGACAACTTTTGGCAAATTCATCCGTAAGGTACATCTTGATGAAGTGCCACAGTTCTGGAATGTTCTCAAGGGCGATATGTCCCTTGTCGGACCAAGACCTGAACGTGATTACTTCGTTGAACAATTAAGCAAACAAATTCCTTATTACAGGCGACGTCTTAAAGTTCGTCCCGGCATAACAGGATTGTTTCAGGCGATGGTATATAAGTACGATGAAAATCTTGATGACGTCAGGAATAAATTGAAATACGACCTAATGTATATCGAATCCATGTCATTCCGTCTGGATATAAAAATACTTTTTCGAACATCGTATATGTTATTCAGAGGTAAGGGGCAAGCATAGAAATTGAATAAGAAAAATTGAGCACTATCACAACTATAGATAAACGAAAAATCCACATGGTGGATGTAATCGGCCAGTACAATCGCTATCGGCATGAGATCGATAGCGCAATATCGGATGTCGTCCGAAACGGAGCATACATAAATGGACCGGCCGTTAAGCGCTTTGAAAAGGAAATGCAGGAATATCTTCAGGTGCCTCATGCCATCGCCTGTGCATCAGGGACCGATGCCTTACAAATTGCTTTGATGGCGATCGGCGTAAAACCCGGCGATGAGATCATAACTACACCATTCACTTTCGTTGCGACGACGGAAACCATTGCCCTGCTTGGTGCAAAGCCTATTTATATTGATATTGATACGAAAACGTTTAACATTGATCCACAAAAGATTGCTGAGCGAATAACTCCTCGTACAAAAGCTATCCTACCTGTTCATCTTTTCGGACAGCCGAGCGATATCACTGCGATTAAAAAAATCGCTGACGATTACAATCTCTATCTGATCGAAGATGCAGCACAGGCTGTTGGTGCGAAGTGGCGGGGCAAGCAGGCATGTAGTTTCGGCGATATTGCCTCGATCAGTTTTTACCCGTCGAAGAATCTCGGCGCTTTCGGTGACGGAGGAATGATGACAGCTGCAAACGACGAACTTGCTGAAAAGCTTCGCTCGATAGCAAATCATGGCGCAACGAAAATATATTTTCATGACAGACTCGGCGTAAACTCACGTCTTGATTCTATACAAGCAGCGATCCTAAGTGTAAAGCTAAAATATTTAGATGAGTGGAATGCGCGGCGAAGAGAGGTTGCAGCACTTTACACAGAGCTGTTCTTGGAGCATTCGGATATAATCCAAACGCCTTCTGTTCATCCAGATGCAGAACCTATCTGGCATCAGTATTCGATCATTGTTAATCATGATCGCGATAGACTTGCGGCAGCTCTGAAAGCCGTCGGCATTCCGACAAGTATTTATTACCCTGTTCCCCTGCACCAGCAGCCAGCTTATCGTTCGTATGGCGGGAAGATCGGCGATTATCCAAACACAGAATTCGCTTCAGCACATATCCTTTCGCTTCCCATGCATTCTGAGCTAAGCGATGATGATGCCGCGTATATTGCAGAAAATGTTATCCGTCATCTTCGACCCTGACTATAATGAAACGTGCCCTCATCATCATCCCGACCTATAACGAAGCCGATAACGCCGAGCGGATCATTCGTGCCGTATTTCTGCAGGAAGCTAGAACGCCGGACGTATCACTCAATATTCTGATCGTGGACGATAACTCGCCCGATGGAACGGCAGATATTATTCGTAAAATGCAAACCGATCCGGCAACGAGCGATGAAAAATTATATCTGCTTTCCCGCGCGGGAAAAATGGGACTCGGAACGGCGTATGTCGAAGGTTTCAAATTCGGGCTTGAGAAAGGCTTTGATTATATCTTTGAAATGGATGCCGATTTCTCGCATGACCCTGAGGAGATTCCGAATTTCTTACGCGAAATTAAAGATGCCGATCTCGTCCTCGGTTCAAGGTATATCACCGGTGCAAATGTTGCCAATTGGCCGCTACGCAGACTTCTTCTTTCTTATTATGCCAATAAGTATGCCCGCATCGTAACCGGAATAAAAGTCTACGATACTACAGGAGGTTTCAAATGTTTCCGTCGCGAAGTGCTTGAAGCGGTCGATCTAAATGATATTCACTCCAATGGATATGCATTTCAAATTGAAATGAATTTTAGAGCATGGCGAAAAAAATTCCGGATTAAAGAAATTCCTATCGTCTTTGTAGATCGTCATGCCGGAACAAGTAAGATGAATAAGGCAATCGTTCGTGAAGCTGTCGGGCTTGTCTGGAAGCTGAAGTTCAAAGCGATTTCAGGAGAGTTGTGATTTTATATAGGATCATTGCTTTGTCGGGCTAAAGCCCTCCGCGCAATAATAGACATTATCATGGATATTTCGATCGTTATCGTCAATTACAACGTCCGCGAATTTTTACGCGGAGCGCTGGAAAGCGTGCGGCGCTCCCTTGCTGTAGGCGGATTAACCGGAGAAGTATTTGTTGTTGATAATGCTTCGCGTGACAGAAGCGCGAGCATGGTCGAAAAGGAATTTCCGGAAGTAAAACTTTACGCTCTCCATGAGAATATCGGTTTCGGAAGAGCGAATAATCTTGCCATGCACGAAGCCACCGGCGACTTTATCCTCATCTTAAATCCCGATACGATTCTCGGCGAGGATACACTTCGCATAATGGTTGATTTTATGAGATCGCATCCAGAGGCTGGAGTCTCAGGCTGCAAATTGCTTAATGCCGATGGCTCGTTTCAGATCTCCTGCCGCAGAGGTTTTCCTACTCCGTGGGCAAGCTTCACAAAACTTTTCGGACTTTCGACTTTCTTCCCCAACTCTCCGCGCTTCGCACAATACAACCTGACGTATTTACCTGTTGACCAAACATACGAGATCGATGCGCTTGCCGGAGCATTTATGCTTCTCTCGCGCGAAGCATACGAAGTAACGAAGGGCTTCGACGAAGATTATTTTATGTACGGAGAGGATATCGATCTTTCCTATCGCATCAAGAAGGCAGGACTCGCTGTTTTCTATGTGCATCTAACTTCGACCGTTCACTTCAAAGGTGAATCCACTCGCAGAAGTGTGCTCAATGAAGTAAAAGTATTTTACGAATCCATGCACATTTTTGTGCAGAAGCATTATGGGAAAAATCCTTTATTTACTTTCCTGCTTCGTTTTGGCATTGCACTACGTTCACTTGTTGCACTATTGAAAAAATATCGCGGGGCGATTGCATTGGCAATAGCGGACGGGCTTGCGATAACCGTGACAATTTTTTTGATTTCGCGCTGGTCTTTTGGCGAATGGCTTGCACTTCCGGTGATCGATTATCCCTGGATATTTTTTATACCAATAGCCGTTTCATTTTTCGTTCTATCGATCCTCGGTGCGTATCAGCCGGAGAGCAGACGAAGGCCGAAGCCAGTCATTCTTGCAATGCCGGCAGGGTTGATCATCCTTTCATCGCTGACATATTTTTTTAAGGAATTTGCTTCGAGTAGAACATTAGTATTAACGATCGTTGGTGCTTCGGCATTTGCGATGATCATTGTGCGTTTTGTCTTTCGTTTCATTGACCGCATCCGCTATGGCGGCGAAGGAAGCGCCAGGCCGCTGCTCCGCAGAACTTTAATTGCCGGAACAGGAACAGAATCGCTTCGCATCGCCGGATTACTTATGGGATCGGGGTTTACACGTCGTTATCAATTAGTGGGATTTATCGATAAGGATCTTACTAATATCGATAAGCCGCTTGCAGGCAATGTTCCTATCAAGGGTGATCTGGGAATGCTTGCAAAAGTGATTCGGGATGAACAAGTCACGCAGGTTATTTTCCCATCGGATGTATTCAGTTATTCCGATATGCTCTCAGCAATGCAGCAAGTATCCGGTGAAGTTTCAACGCAGGAAGTAAGCTTTAACGTCGTCCCACAGGCATCGGACGTTCTGCTATCGCGCTCGAAGATCGAGCTGATCGCCCCGCCTTCATCACCGGAATCCCTTGCGCTGATGCCGCTTGAGTATAACGTTCAGAAAATGAGCCACCGAATAGTTAAGCGCATTTTGGATATTATTTGCGCTCTTATTGCCTATCCCGTGGTCGGATTGACAAATATTCGAATGCGATCGGATAAACGAACGGAGCTCTTGGTTGAGCTTAGGCAGGTATTACGCGGCAAGCGCTCTCTCGTCGGTTTAAGCCGTTCGACAAAAGAGGGCACTAAGTTGGCAAAGATCGGAGTTGTAAGTCTTGCAGATATTACCGGTTACCATGCTGCCGGGAATTTGCGGGCAGAGGATATCGATCAGATGAATATCTACTATGCCAGGCATCACACGATTGGCATGGATATTGAAATTCTGCTGAGGAAATTATTTTCGAGGGAGAAGTAATTTATCTCATTGCATGGAGAGCCCTTTATTTTCGGTGATATTTAGGGAATTGCTTCGTCGTCCGCTATCGCGGAATCCTCGCAATGACATAGAGTAAATTTTTATAACATCACATCTTCATTACATCATGAAAACAACATTCCGTCTTTCTATTGCTTTCATAGCAATTATTCTTTCTATCCCTGCTGCTTTGTTTGCACAGCGTNNACGATGATGCTGACAAGCCAGAATAATACGGCGCAAACCGTATTTTCTCAAAACGACGAAAATGCATCTCGCCTGATGAAATCCCTCAACGATGCCGGTGTCTCGCCCGAAGATATCGAGCAGCGCACGTTTTCGCTTAATCCGACCTACGACTATTCCGGCGGCGCCGGCGGGGCAGCTCCGCATCTTGTCGGTTATCATATGATGGTCACTTATCAGGTGAAGGTCAGGAATCTAAAGTCTCTTCCCATC
>PLXB01000478.1 GCA_003151215.1 Ignavibacteriota bacterium | reverse complement strand
GACTTCGCCAAATTCCTTGGCTGGTCGATATTTGCCCCACGGGCAGTCGCCATATAGTAAGAAAGCAGCTGCAGAGGAACGACCGATAAGATCGGCAGTAGCATAGAGATTGTTTCGGGAATGTAGATCACTTTCTCCGCAAGTTTTTCTATACTTGTATCACCTTCGCTTGCGATAATAATAAGTCTTCCCCCTCTTGCACGCACTTCCTGAATATTGGATAATACCTTCTCATATACATCATCATGGGGAGCAATAACAACGACAGGCATTTCTTTATCTATCAGCGCAATGGGTCCGTGTTTCATTTCAGCTGCCGGGTATCCTTCTGCATGAATATAAGAGATTTCCTTCAGCTTTAACGCACCTTCGAGAGCAACTGGATAATTATATCCTCTTCCAAGATAAAGAAAATGATCAGCATCCTTAAATTCTTTCACAATTTCCTGAATCACTGGCTCTGAGGATTCGAGGATCGTTTGAATTTGCTCCGGCAAAGCAAGAAGTGCGCGAATAAGTTCTTTGCCATCGATGACAGAAAGGCTTTTCATTCTTCCCAGCATGATCGAAAGAAGTGCAAATACTGTGACTTGCGATGTGAATGCTTTTGTCGAAGCAACTCCGATTTCCGGACCTGCGTGGATATAAACGCCGCCATCGGATTCTCGGGCAATAGTCGAACCGACAACATTAACTATTCCAAGAGCCAACGCTCCTTTACGTTTTGCTTCCCGCATTGCTGCAAGAGTATCTGCTGTTTCACCAGATTGACTGATAACAAACATCACGTCGCCTTCTGAAACAACAGGATTGCGGTACCGAAATTCACTCGCGTATTCAACATCAACCGGCACCTGAGCAAGTTGTTCGAGCATATACTTACCGATCAACGCGGCATGATAGCTTGTTCCACAGGCAGTGATAAGAATCCGCTTTGCATTTCTTATGTGGGATACATGATTCCGAAGACCGCCGAGAACGATCGTGCCTTCATCTTCGATCACTCTTCCGCGCATTGCATCACGTACAGTCGAAGGTTGCTCATGAATTTCTTTGAGCATGAAATGCTCGTATCCGCCTTTTTCAATCTCTTCAAGTTTGATGGTGATCGCCTCAATATCTTTGGTAACTTCAACATCACCGATCGTGCGTGTCTTCACCCCATCCCGTGTGATCGTTGCGATCTCATTATCGGAAAGATAGATAACATTTCGAGTATAGGATACTATTGCCGAGGCATCCGAGGCAATAAAATTTTCGTTATCTCCGATTCCGATCACGATAGGAGATCCTTTTCGTGCACAGACTATCTCGTCGGGAGAATCTTGGGCAACAACGGCTACGCCATAAGCGCCGATGACTTCGCTTAAGGCTAATCGGACTGCCTCAGTCAGATTTCTGCCATCACTATAAAACTCCCCGACTAAGTGGGCGAGAACTTCCGTATCGGTTTCGCTTTCGAACGAGTGTCCACGCTGAATAAGCGTTTCTTTAATTGCGGAATAATTTTCTATAATCCCGTTGTGAATAAGGGCAATTCGTTTAGATCGATCGGTATGAGGGTGACTATTAATATCGCTTGGTGCTCCATGAGTAGCCCATCTGGTATGACCGATACCAAGCTTTGCAGTTTTTGGCATCTTGCGGATCAGCTCTTCAAGCTGCGTAACTTTGCCCTTGCATTTTTTTATATTCAGTGTTGCAGCATAAGAAGAGGCTATGCTTTTCCCGTTTGAATGGTGAAATTCTATCAGCGCGATTCCGGCTGAATCGTAGCCCCGATACTCCAAACGCTTCAACCCTGCAAGTATGATCGGAGTTGCTTCGCGATCACCGATATAGCCGACTATTCCACACATAAGACTGTTGAGATAAAAGTATTTTGTTTGATAACGAAATAATTGGAAAACTGTTACGATGAAAATAGCTCTTCGAATTGAATACGACGGCACAGATTTTGCCGGCTGGCAAGTCCAGCCGGGCGTGCGCACTGTTCAGCAAGAACTCGAAAAGGCTTTCGAGCAAGTTCTGCAAAAGCGAGTTCCAATTATTTCTGCGGGAAGAACAGATTCTGGCGTTCACGCACTGGGAATGGTCGCTCATGCCGAATTGCCGGACCGTGTTACGATGTCGCTGGATAAATTAAATGATGCTGTCAATGCTACTTCCGGACATGATATTGTCATACATTCGATAAAAGAAGTCCATTCTGATTTTCATGCACGTTACTCGGCACTTGACAGGGAATATCGTTATACTATTTATCGGCGAAGAACTGCGATCAATCGAAATTATTCCTGGTACGTACGAGGTGAGCTTAATATAGCATCAATTAAAAATAATGCTGCCCATCTTCTCGGAGAGCATGACTTTACTTCATTCTCTAAACGTTCTGAAGATGTTGAACATTATCGATGTTTTATTGATTTATGCGAGATTATCGATGAGGAAGAAAGAATTATTATCGTTATTCGTGCCAATCGTTTTGTGCGTGGAATGGTACGGGCAATAGTCGGTGGATTGGTTGAAGTTGGAAAGGGAAGGATCGGTGAAGAACATTTTTTTCGGCTTCTTCAAAATCCCATCGAGGAAGATCGAGCGAAATACCTGGCTCCTGCCGAAGGGTTAGTATTTTGGAAGGTGCGTTATCCGTTGGAATTAGGTCTGTGGAAATA
>PLXB01000198.1 GCA_003151215.1 Ignavibacteriota bacterium | reverse complement strand
TGTGCAGGAGTAACGCTTAATGCAGTTGCAACTGCAATGAACATTCCATTCCGAAGCGCAAAAGTTATTGCTGATGGCGATATCGATTTTCGCGGCACGCTTGGAGTCTCAAAGGACGTACCGGTGGGCTTTGAGAATATCAGGCTGCGATTTGAGCTTGATATCGATGCAGCTGCGGAGCAAATTGAAACGCTTCTGAAATTAACAGAAAGATATTGCGTCGTCTTTCAAACACTAAGAAATCCTCCTGAAATTACGGTAACTTCAACGTAAACGATTTATTTGCAGCGCCAAAATGATTGTCCGGGGAATTATTGTTATGGATAGCGAATGAAAAGAGATAATCATTGCCTCTGGTAAATTGCGTATCGAGATTATATACTCCTGTATTCAGCTTCCTTTGAAATTTTACCGTCCACATTCCATTTGAATAGTATCCTTTTGCCTGAACATCAAAATAATCATTCGTCGGATCGGTCGGCAAAGCCAAAGTAAATGAAGGTACGACGTCATCGGCAACCCATGCTCTATTAGTCCCCGGATTTTTCGTTACAGTATTATCGAATGCAAGGTCAGATTCTTCGGCGATAAAAAATTGCTTATCTAGATTTCTGTTTGCTCCACCAGCTACATAAAAAGGCTTGAAGCCGGGGTTATTGTTGACATTGAAATCATAGATCTCTGCGTTGCCGTCATCTTTGCTAATGGCGAAATTCGGATCGCCGATGGAAATTTCATCGTCGGCGTATCCGCTTCCGTTTCCTTTGCCTGCATGCCAGTACCAGAGGTCATATCTTCCGGCGTTTTCTGCAAACATTCCTTTTGCCCATTGTGAAGTCGTTGTTGTATGGCAGAGCATCGTGCAGCCATCGGAAGTAAATGTTTTGGTACCGCTCATGCCTTTATTTGCAGGTTCTTCGAAGATCATGCTGACGCCATCTTCGTAGGTGTTTTGATCGATCGTCCAGTTTGTAGGTGTTTGCGGATCGCCGCCATGGAAATGCAGCGGCTGCGATAAATAGTTTGGAGAAGCATCTGCATATTGCACTAAAAAATAAATATTCTGCGATGAGACAACTGATTTGATCGTAACCGGAAATGAACTTCCGCTAAAATTATCTCCGATCGCCGATGCAGTAACGGTAAGCGGTGAGGCGCTGCTCCAGATTGCCTCCACCGTCTGAGAGTTGTAATCAGGCGCCGCAGTACCGCTTGGCAGAAGAAGTGCTGAAAGAATCGTGCTCGTATCAGCGCCAACGGTATTCGGATTTGAATTACTTGGATTATCTTTGCTCGAACAAGAAACAAAAATAAAGGCCGTAAAAATAAGAACTGCTGAAAAAATGTGGGTTTTCATCATAACAACTAATTATATATTGATCTGGCAAAAAAATACTTTTACTATTTGAGGGCTTATTTCGAACACGAACCGTGAACGTTACGTTTCCTATCGCTGTTTTCCGCCGCCTGAAAGCAATTTCTTCCATAAAAGCAATATAATAATAGTTCGTTCAGGCAATAAAAATCGGGGCGTGGCGCAGCTGGTNNATCTGGTTTGGGACCAGAGGGTCGCCTGTTCGAATCGGGTCGCCCCGACAAATTGGCAAGGATAAAGGTGGAGTGATGAGACTCAGTCACATTCTTCTTCCGTGCAGGAAGTATCCTCTATCTCCGTTTCAAGGGTTATATGGGTGATGTGTAAATGTTCAAGCTGACGGCGTAAATTATTCTTAATTTCGTATTCCTCCTGTTTTGACGCCTTCGGAGCAAGTACAATATGCGCAGTCATTGCATTCTCCATCGTACTTAGTGACCAAATATGCACATGATGCATACTGCTGATTTTCGGGTTGAGCAAACTCACGCGTTTTACTTCTTCAATATCAATATCTCGTGGTACTCCATCGAGAGATAACCGCAGGCTGTCTTTAAGTAAACCCCATGTGCTCCAAAAAATAACGATAACGATAAGCAAACTCAGCAGCGGATCGACCCAGTACCAATTCGAATAATAAATGATGACGCCGCCTATAACGATGCCAAAAGAAACTAATGCATCTGAAAGCATGTGTAAATATGCACTCCTGATATTCAGATCCCGGGTTTGTTCGCGGAAAAAAAGTAAAGCAGTAATGCCATTAACAACGATGCCGATACCTGCAACCATTGCAATGTAACCGCCTTGAACCTGTTCGGGAATAAAAATGCGATGGATCGCTTCATAGGTAATAGCACCCACAGACCCTAAAAGTATCATTGCATTAAAAAGAGCGACCAAAATAGATGTTTTCCTAAATCCGTATGTATACTGCTCGGTCGCTTTTATTTTTGCTAACCGGAATGCAAGCAGAGAAAGCAAGAGACTTATCACATCGGCAAAATTGTGACCTGCATCGGAAAGCAAGGAAAGAGAGTTTACCGTAATTCCCGCAATGACTTCTATAATGACAAAGGCAAGATTAAATCCAATACCAACCAGAAAAGCACGGTTAATATGAGTCAGCTGATGACTATGGCTATGATTATGCTCAGACATTAATTGTAGTATAGAACAAGAGAAAACAAAAACAAACGGAATGATAATTCCTTTTCGGAACTCATTTTTCATTTGTGTTGTAATACATTTCTCGTAGTAACGCCTGTTAGGTGAGGCTACTGAATGAAAATAAGCTGCTGCCCGGAAATCTCGAGAGAGGCCAATGGGTTGAACAGGTTTTGCCGGATTAAGGCTTAACATAATGCAGCTTTTCCGTCTCGGCGGGAATAAGTTATTCAGTGCTAAAACTCTTACATGGGGGCTTATCGCTAAACATATTTTCTCTTCGCCGGATCAGAAATTGTTTTTGTAAAGCTCCATAACGATGGGGCTTTTTTTATGCCGCTGAAAAAAAAATTCATAGCATTTTGTATACTGTTCCTCCTGAGAACTTCGGGTCAGGCTCAGGACACTTCGGCACATATATCAGATTGGAGTTTTCATTTCCAGGCAACGACGATCGATCAGGTGCATCCGGATTTTAATTCTCCGTACCAAGGCAGCAACAGTTTGCAGGCGCATGAAAATGATAAAATATCCGTGACCTCAACGGTTTATATCGGATGGAGAATGTGGAATGGCGGTGAATTATATATTAACCCTGAAATTGCCGGCGGCGCCGGGTTAAGCGGAGCTTCCGGAGTAGCCGGAGCTCTCAATGGAGAAACCTATCGCATTGGCAGCACTGCGCCGGAGCTTGCAATCCCATTTGCACGTATTTATGTGCAGGAGAATATTCCCCTCACTGATGAAATGACATCTATCCCGGAAACTGCTAATCAAATCGGCGANNGGGGAAATACTCCATTACTGACCAATTCGATGCCAATAGTGTTTCGCATGACCCGCGTTCGCAGTTTTTAAACTGGTCGCTGATGAGCGCAGGTGCATGGGATTACCCCGCAGATACAAAAGGATATACGATCGGCGGAACAGTTGAATATATTACTCCGCATTTTACTATTCGGGCAGCAACCGATATGGTTGCGAAAGTTGCTAATCAATTAATATTTGATGAGAATTTTTTGAAAGCAAATTCGGAAACATTTGAAATTGAAATTCCACACAGTATTTTGCCGAACCCCGGCATCATTCGGATTCTTGGATTCTATACCATGGCACACATGNNACCGAAAGATAGTATCCCTGATATTACTTCAACGCGGGCATACGGAAGATCAAAGTATGGATTCGAATTAAATATCGAGCAGCAGCTCGGGAAAAATTCTTCGTTCTTTTCAAGAACAAGTTGGAATGATGGAAAGAACGAAACATGGATGTTCACTGAAATAGATCAATCTTTTTCGGCTGGCGTTGCTTATGATGGACCTTTCCGAAAACCCGGCGATGATATTATCAGGGGCGCGTTTGTTATCAACGGCATTTCGGACGATCATCGAAGATATCTTGAAGCGGGCGGCTCGGGATTTATTCTTGGCGACGGCAAATTAAATTATGGATTAGAATTTATCTTCGAAGCGCAGTATGCAACGCATATTACAAGTTACTTCACGCTTTCGGCTGATTATCAATTCGTGATGAATCCAGGCTATAATAAAGATCGCGGACCTGTCCATGTGATCGGTTTAAGAGGACATGTAGAAATGTAACAACGTTTAGCTAACGAATAGAAACTAAGGATACGACAACCCCATGAGTCTTGTACGATCGCTCATCGAATTTCCGCGCAAAGTCCGCGTTGCCGATATTGTTGTCGTCCTGGCGCTTATCGGTCTTGTGTATTGGCTTGCAACGATTTCGCGTGAGTGGGGCGCAAAAACGCAGGCAGTAGTCCAGATTCATACGGAATTCAAATATTTGCCGCTCTATACTGTTTATTCACTTACCCGTGGACTTGTTGCCTATATCATTTCCTTGCTCTTTACAATAGGCTACGGATACGTTATGGCTCATTCCCGTCGTGCGGAGAAAGTGATGCTGCCCTTGCTTGATATACTGCAAAGTATTCCGGTACTGAGTTTTCTTCCGGCGTTTTCAATAGCGCTGATCGGGCTGTTCCCGAATACAAATGTAGGACTTGAACTTGTCTGCGTTTTTGCGATCTTTACCGGGCAGGTATGGAACATGACCTATGCTTTTTATCGGGCGCTCAGAGGAATACCGAATGATATGCGGGATGCCGTAGAAAGTTTTTATTTAAGCAAGAGCGAAATTCTACGCAAGCTCGAACTCCCTGCAAGTGCAATTCCATTGATCTGGAATTCGATGATGTCCATGGCTGGCGGCTGGTTTTTCCTGACGGTCTGCGAAGCATTCACGCTTGGCGACCGTGATTTCCGTTTGCCCGGAGTTGGAAGTTATATGAGTGTCGCAATTGAAAAAGGGAATGTGCCGGCAATGATCGCTGCCGTTATCGCAATGGCAGCAATGATCCTTCTTCTTGACCGGCTTCTGTGGAGGCCGCTGGTGATCTGGAGCCGGAAGTTCCGAATGGAAGATACTGCAGAAGAATATGATGATCGTTCTTTCGTCCTCGATATTTTGCAAGGATCGAAACTGGTGGAATGGTTATCAGAACGCATGAGAGTCAAAGAAGATAAAAAGAAACCCAGAGTGGAGCGGCGTGAAATTCAGGCGATCAAAAATTCTGCTGCAAAAATTTTAGCAACCCTTCAAGTCAAGGAACCTCGTGCGCGAAAGGCAATTGTCGGAATTATCATGTCGGCAGTTATCGTGCTGATCGGTTACGGAGCCTTTGAGGCAATCCAAACTTTTATTACAAAACTTTCCCCCGACCAGTGGGGAGAGATCGGCATAGGAATGTCTGCTACCCTAGGAAGAACTATTGTAGCAGTAGTTCTTTCCGCACTTTGGACAATTCCGGTCGGCGCCATTATCGGACAGAATCATAATCTTTCCCGCCGTTTACAGCCGGTAATTCAGTTCATGGCTTCATTCCCTGCGCCGATGATCTTTCCGATCATTCTTATCGGTTTATCCAGATTTCATATCTCGATCGAGATCGGATCTATCCTCATGATGATTATCGGTACGCAATGGTATATGCTCTTTAATGTAATAGCTGGCGCAAGCTCAATTCCGAACGATTTGCAGGAAATGACGGATGTCTTTGCACTGCCCAGGATTCAGCGTTGGAAAAAGCTGGTATTGCCTGCTCTTTTCCCATCGATCATTATCGGCATGACAACGGCCGCCGGCGGTGCATGGAATACAAGTATCGTTGCTGAAAATTACGTCGTTCCGGGCAAAGAGCGAATGATGGCAACAGGAATCGGTGCAATGATCAGTCTTGCAAGCGAAAAAGAGAATGCGCCAATGCTCATCGCAAGTACTGCGGCGCTGGCGCTTGTCGTTGTCATGATCAATAAATTTGTCTGGCGCAGATTGTTTAACTATGCGTCGGAAAGATATACACTGAATAAGTAGTGCTGAATGATCATATGTATTGTGCATATTTCTCAGCAAAGATATCGTACGTTAAGTTTTTAAATAGCCAAATAGTATTATGAGTCTTTTACAGGTAACGGCATCTGAACCGCCGGCCGTTGTTACACCGCCGGGCAAAGAGCTTATCGAACTCCGCGACATTTCTATGACCTTCGAGCAGCCCGGAAGCAAACCGCTCCGTGTGCTCGAACATATTAATGTGGCGATTGCAGAAAATGAGTTCCTCTGTCTTCTCGGTCAATCGGGATGCGGCAAATCAACGATTCTTCGTATTCTGACGGGGCTGCTGAAGCCGACACAAGGATCGGTCTTTATTCAAGGCGAACCGATGAAGGGTTTCAATCCCCTGACTTCCATCGTCTTTCAATCGTTTGCGTTGCTGCCGTGGCTGACTGTTGAAGAAAATGTTGCACTCGGTCTTGAGGCGCTTAAAATGCCTCACGAAGAAGTAAAAGAGAAAGTAAAACGCGCCATCGATAAGGTCGGTCTCGATGGATTCGAAGAAGCGTATCCGAAAGAGCTTTCCGGCGGAATGAAACAGCGTGTCGGTATTGCACGCGGACTTGTTGTTGAGCCGCAGGTCCTTTGCATGGATGAAGCCTTCAGTGCTCTCGATGCGCTGACTGCCGAGAACCTGCGCGATGAAGTCCTCCATCTTTTTCATTCGCATGATACATCGCTCAAGGCAGTGATGATGGTCACACATACGATCGACGAAGCAGTGCAGATGGCAAGCCGCATTATCGTTCTCGATGCGCATCCGGGAAGGATCAAAGCGGAATTTGCAAATCCCCTTCCGTATCCGCGCAATCCTCGTTCACCCGAGTTTCAGGCGTTATCCGATAAAATTTATTCGCTCATTACAAACGCTGTTCTTCCATTCGTCGAAGAACCGAAGACCGGCGTACGTGCGGAG
>PLXB01000178.1 GCA_003151215.1 Ignavibacteriota bacterium | reverse complement strand
TCTGCCATCGGATGATCAGAATCATATCCGATCTGCGTCGGAAGATCGAATGCAACCGATAAACCTGTCGTGCCGCTTGCCAGCAGATATTTATATCGTTTATTCGATTCAGCAGCAGAGCCAAAACCCGCATACTGACGCATCGTCCAAAGCCTTGTCCGATACATATCCTTATAAATGCCACGAGTAAATGGAAATGTATCTGCCTCATCTTTGCCATAGATCCGATCGATGTGGATTTGAGAACNNACAAACTTCTTTTTGCGTAACTTTCCGGGCATAGAATAAGTAAAATATAAATACTATATCATTTAAAAGTGTTGTAGAACACAAGAATTACAGAAATCCATTTCCCACTGCCCCCCACTTTTTAGCACAGCTGGTCTAAAAAGTCGTATTTTCGTACTTGGATATATAGCGTTTATTTAGCGACAATAGGAAAAGTCATGCAGAAATTAATTCAAATAATGTTCATACACTTAAAAGGTCTCACAACGCTATTTTTTATTACTATCGTTGTCAGCGCGATCTTTTTTTCGGGATGTGCGCATACGGTTGACTATCAGGCGTCGCATGATACCAGTACTGTTTTTCGCCATGATACAGTTCCGGGACCTGCATTTATCAGGTTCCTTGCTATGCTCAACAATAGCAAAGCAAGCAACATCTNNGTAGTTCAATCGTTCTGTATGCAAGCTATTTTTATGGAAGCGGAAC
Organism: Ignavibacteriota bacterium; assembly: GCA_003151215.1. The sequence continues at coordinate 2,474 of PLXB01000178.1, read as the reverse complement.
GCAAAAAATCGATAGCATCACCATCCCGCCGTTCAACCCGTATTCGATGCACACAATCGTACTTTTCAGAACAAACGATCCGGGCGATCCGAACCGGCTCTTCCCGATCTTTGCCGATGATAGTATGCGCAAAGTCATAGCTCCCCACGATTCATGTTATATCCGTCTGATAAATGGTTTGCCGGATTACCCCCAGCCGATACCGCAAGTGAACATGCATATCGACAATATTAACGCTCCCGGATTTTTCAAAGATAAAGCGACCGGACTCGCTTCACCGGTAAGTTTTCAGGAGATAAGGAATTATGTGCTGATGCCAGCAGGATCTCATCAGATCTTCGTCCGAAGTGATGGGGATATCACACAATCATATTCTACTACACAGCAATTTGTCTCAGGCGAGTTTTATACGATCAGACTGTCAGGCTCGAAAACAGATGGGACAGATCAACTAAATATTGATGCAGAGTAAATGTAAGAGGAAATATTTGAATTGATAGTTATTCTCATTCCATTAGTCATCATTTTGTTCCTGACCCATTGCCACTTCATCTATAGGAACGGGGTAATTACCGGTAAAACATGCCGTGCAATACCCGATCTTCTCGCCTTTCGTATTGGTATGAGGGACGCTATCGAGTAGTTTAGCGACCGATAGATAAGAGAGTGTTTCTACACCGAGTGAATCGCCGATCTCTTTGGCATCACTGTGAAAATCATTGGCGATCAATTCTTCTTTGCTCGGAAAATCCATTCCATATTTACATGGATGCGTGATCGGAGGTGCTGTAATACGAAGATGCACTTCTTTCGGACCAGCTTCACGAATAAGTTTAACAAGTGCCTTTGATGTCGTTCCGCGAACAATAGAGTCATCGACTACAACTACTTTTTTATTTCTCAATACGCCTTTAACAGTATTGAACTTCACTTTCACCTTCATCTCCCTTGAATCCTGTCCCGGTTGAATAAATGTCCTACCCACGTAATGAGAACGGATCAGACCAATCTCATACTTCGATGGATTGCCTTCTTTATTATTTTGAGCGACGTAGCCAAGCGTTGCAGTATTCGATGAATCCGGAACATTGATAACAGTAAGTCGTTTATTGTTATCATTGGTCACCGGACTTTCTGTTGCAAGATTTTTCCCGAGTTTGCGGCGGACTTTATCAACGCTTTCTTCAAAGATCTTTGAATCGGGACGTGCAAAATAAATATATTCGAAGATGCAATGCGTGGGCGTCGGAGGATTCTCTTCGATCTTCAATGATTTAATCTGCCCTGTCTCGACCGTATGGCGATCAATAATAACTATTTCATTCGGCTCAACATCACGAAGATACTCGGCATTGACAATATCGAATGCACATGTTTCGCTTGCGACTATATATGCCCATTGCCCGTCTGAACGCTTGATCCTTCCGATGGCAAGCGGCCGGATCCCATGCGGATCACGTGCGGCAATGAGCGCCGTATCGGTCATCATGGTCAGTGAATATGCACCCAGGGTCTGACGGAGTGCGTCGCGGATCTGCTCGAGCTGGTCAGTTTCCTGAGAACGCGCAACAAGATGGAGAATGAGTTCGCTATCGGTCGTAGTCTGGAAGATCGTCCCCAGCGTTTTCAGGCGTTCGCGTATTTCACGTGTGTTGGTAAGATTGCCATTATGCGCAAGCCCGAAATTTCCCTTTTTATAATCCATGTAGAACGGTTGGATGTTCTCCGTCTTTCCGCTGGCGCCTGTTGTCGAGTAGCGGTTATGAGCGATCGCCGCATCTCCGGCAAGGGTATCGGTAAGGATTTTATGATCCTGGAAAATACTGAGGACAAGCCCGTGATCTTTATGCGCCGTAAATCTGCGTCTTTTTTCTTTGCTGCCATTCTCCCATCGCGCAGAAAGAATACCGGCGGCTTCCTGCCCGCGATGCTGCAAGGAGTGAAGTGCGTAGTAGGAAATTACGGCGGCTTCGGGATGATTAAAGACGCCGACTATGCCGCAATTGGATTTCGGCTTATCGAGAACTGCTTCACTGTGGTGATGCGGATTCGATGGGCACGTTAAACAAGAAACCTGATATGTGCTATCCCCACCCTGTGAGATAGTCAGACTGGAATCGGTTTTTTCTTTCACGAACGAGTATGACAATTTTCGAACGGTGTTAACAAACCGGAAGAGAGAGACATTCCTTGACTCTCTTCACTTCTTAAATCGTGCGTTTCAAAATTCGTTGTTTTCCTGCTGAAGCCCCTATAAGTCCTTTATTTTTCAACGACATCACTGTTCGCACGCGCAAAATCTCCTCTCTAAAACCAAAGAGCCCGCCGATGGCGGACTCTTCTCTCAGATTCTGATAATGCTCTATTCTCATCCTGCAAAAATACGAAATTTAAAGCCGTTTGTCAAGGTGCCCATTCAAAATAAATAGGTGCTTCTTTGATGAATAATTATTCATCGCAGGGGCACGCCGCGC
>PLXB01000205.1 GCA_003151215.1 Ignavibacteriota bacterium | reverse complement strand
AGATGCAAGTTCGGGCATTGATAACTTAGCACCGGGTGTTGCAGGCAAAACGACGCCATGAAAAGTGTTTCTGTTTTAATACAGGAATTGAAACGGAAATTTATACTGCGCTTTTTAAAGAGCCGTTAAATGTAAAGTTTCATTTTCCAATAGAAGTAAAGGCTTATCATCATGGGACGATCATCCTTCTGATGAGAAGCGGATCAATCACTATTTAACTATCTAAACAATATGGATAACTATAATGAACCCACCAACAAAGATAAGAACCAGTCCGGCAACAAGTCAGGAATCGATCAGGACAGCATGGGGAAAAGCGGTCAGAACGCTTCCACTCAACAGAAACAAGGACAAAGTAGTACCTCTACCACCGCAGGCAGACAAAATCAAGGCGGTCAGAGTGCTCGTGATACCGAGGATGACGATCAAGGGAAATCCAGAAGCACTTCGAAAGCTTCCTGAGATCGTTAGACCGGCTACAAGGCAAAAGATGTTCTGAAACCTGAAGAATCAATAAAAAGGGAAATGCGAAGAAGCGTTCTAAAGCGCCCCTCCGCATTTCCTTTTCAATAATTTTTATAGAAATTATGCCGCCTTTTTCTTTCGTTTTTCTCCCAGACTTGCTTTTAAGATTGTCATTAGGTCTTCCGACTTCGAATGAACGATCTTTGGTTTCGGAACAGATTTCTGCCATCTCTTTCCCTTTGCTTTTTCATGGATAATTTTCAAAAGTTTTTCCGAATAAGTATCCTTATACGATTTGATATTGAATTTTTCCGTAAGCTGATCGATAAGCCTTGTGGCCATTTGCTCCTCCTTCGATTTTGCTTTGGTTAAAGCAGGGAGGTCTAATTCATCGACAGGGCGGATTTCTTCTTCGAATCGTATCCTATTAAGAAGAATTCCTTTTTTATAAGGCTTTAAGATCGCAAGCGCCTCTTTATTGCGCATTACGAATGTCGTCACACCGACCTTTCCGGATTCCGCCAGCGCACCACGCAAAAGCGCATACGCCTTCGTGCCGGATTTATCCGGCTCGAGATAATAAGGCTGCTCATAATAAATGCTATCGATCTCATTTTCCTTTGTGAAGTTCAGGATTTCGATCGTCTTTGTTTTCTTCGCGTCTGCGGCTTCAAAATCTTCTTCATCTAGGACGACATAATCATCCTTGTAAAGATATCCCCGGACAATATGCTCGTTGGGCACTTCCTTTCCGGTTTTTTCATTAATGCGCTTAAAGCGGATGTTGGCGCGGTCGCGCTCATCAAGCATATCAAGATCGAGGGCACTGTCTTTTGTAGCTGAAAATATTTTTACTGGGATATTAATCAATCCGAAGCTAATCGCTCCAGTCCAAAGTGGTCTCATAAAATTAAATAATAATTAATTCTCTGTTATTTCATCACAATTAACGTGCCGAACTACCTCACTTTCTTCCACTACTGCTCAAATTTCTTTATCTGCATAAAAAAGTATTCCCTGTATTGTATGTGCAGGCGCAGTAAATGGATGTTCCTCGCTTTTTCCGACTGCCATAATATGCATGACCTTCCACCCTTGTACTTTCAGGTAGTCGGAAACCATAGATCGGTGACAACGCCACCAAACGGCTTCTGAACACATATATGCCGTTCGCTTTTGCAGAGCCAATTTTTCCAATCTGCGAATGCCTTGTTTGAATCCATCTGTCTCCATATAATCAGCGTAACCGCGAAATGCTGCATTCCGCCAAACTGTATTTTTCGAATCATGCATTACTTTTCTTCTCCCGCCAAGTTCGGGAAGATGAATATATTCAATAGACTCTTTCGGCAGGGATTGAGCTAACGCTTCTTTATTAAAATGGGGAAAACGTCGTGAGCCTGGAAAGCTGCGAATGTCAGCAACCAATTCGATATCAAAAGATCGAAGAATGGAAATGAATTCTTCCAAACTTCTCGTGGAATGACCGATCGTCCAAATCGTGCCGGTTAATCCCATCTCCCGCCGGATTTTTTTAAACGGTAGATTCCCGCACCGGTGAAGCACAGCGCCAGAGCTGTCACAAAATAAAATGCTTCGATTTCGATCGCCCAGGCACCGGCTTTATTCAAGGAAAAAATATCATTCGAATGAACGAGAAAAACTGCCATGACCATATCGATCAATATTGTCACTGCTGCAAGCCGTGTCCAGATACCTAAAAGTATCATGACCGGAGCAAGTACTTCTGCAATATAAAGTCCGTAAACCGACCATTCCGGCAAACCCTTTGTCGCAAGCATCGGTTTTATCATCTCCACTCCTTGGTTGATCTTTGCGATGCCATGAAATAGCATAAGCCCTCCCACGGCAAGACGTAAAATAAATAATCCTATATCTAATGTTCTATTTTTCTTTACCGCAACAGATGTTTGCGCCACCGTTTCCGGTATCATGATTACAGTGCCGTCTTTCATATCTCTTCAAAATACAATAGTTAATAAAAGTATGAATATCCGCCAGATAAATACAAAAAGTATGCCGAAAATCGAACTTACCCCCCCAAGAAATCAAATTCTCCTGGACGTTGGAACAGATTTGTTGAGAGCGGCTTTCGGGGAAGGTTCATATTATATTTTACTGATAAAGCACGAACGAGTTGATGCATGTAATCTGCGTAGCCGCCTATGCCTGTCATTCGTGTTCCCCAATTTGCGTCGTTCAGTTTTCCATCCCGGATCATCATCACTCTTGCAAGTACGCGTTTCGATTTTTCGGGAAAATTCTTTTCGAGCCAGTCAGTAAATATCGGCGCAACAGCCTGAGGCAAACGAAGGATAGTATGAGCAACTCTGGTTGCTCCGGCTTCACTTGCCCGTTTTAAGATTGACGGCACTTCGTTATCATTGAGTCCGGGAATGATCGGTCCTACCATAACGCCTGTCGGAATACCTGCTTTGCTCAATTCTTCCATTGCCTTAAATTTCATTTTTGCAGTGGACGTGCGAGGTTCAAGCTTTTGCCGAAGTTCGGGTTCGAGCGACGTGATAGAAAGAAGCGTACTAATGAGATCCATACTTGCCAGTTCTTTAAGCAGATCGAGATCTCGAAGGATAAGTGCATTCTTTGTTAGTATACTAACCGGATTGCGGTATTCGAGAAAAACTTCGAGAAGCTGTCGTGTCAGTTTATACTTTCGCTCTGCCGGTTGATAGCAATCAGTATTCCCGCTCATCATGATGCATTGCGGCTCCCATTTCGGATTCTCGAAAGCCTTCCTTAGCAGTTTTGGCGCATCGTGCTTGACCATGATCTTCGATTCGAAGTCTATTCCCGCATTAAATCCGAGATATTCATGGTACGGTCTGGCTCGGCAATATGAACAGCCATGTTCGCAACCACGGTACATATTGAGCGAGTATGCCATCGGAATATCAGGACTGTCATTCTTAAAAAGAATAGACTTCGCATGATCATCGAGAAATTGTGTCTGAATGACGGGCAGTTCCTCGCCTATTGTTTCCCAGCCATCATCAAATGCTTCATGGCTTCGCGTTTCAAAACGGTTTTGTGTTTGTAGCTCTGTTCCTCTCATAATTAAATAGGTGCCTATATTAGCACCATATAATATAAGGAAAGATTTTGAAATGATAGCAAAAAATAATATTTTTCTTCGATGCGTGGCACTCTTTTTCCCTTTTGCTTACAGGACGAAGTCGTACCGAAGCCACTGCAACCTCTTTATTTTTCAATAACATAACATTTCACACACACAATCACTCTCTATATGCAAAGAGCCCCCGATCGGCCAACTCTTTTAAGATAGGCACCTATTTTTCGTGTTTTTTTACTTTACAATTATATGGAGATTTTTCGGAAGCTCCAAATTTAAAATGAGAAATATGAGATGATTATAAAAAGATTTTAGGAAGAGATTTCATTCCTGAGCTTTTTATATTGCTTTTCCAAAATATGCGGCCGCGTCATTTGCAAAATGGCGTATTCATTTCCACTTTCGTCTTTAAAATTAATACAAGTTCCGTCGGGAATTTCAAATACATCACCTGCTGTTTTCCAGCCGTGGGATTTTAGCTCTTTCTCGGCTTCATTTAAATTTTCTACTTCGTAGATCAAACGTTTACTCGGAGCATGAACATGATCTGCTATCAAAAGATATGGTTCTCCGCTCAGATCGAAAGCAGCAACCTTTGCTCCGAATTCCTGAAATTCCCAGACGAGCCTTGCGCCGAGAATATCTTTAGAGAAATGACTATCGGTATCATAATTTGATGTGCCGACATAGATATAGGCAATGCGTTTAAAAAGCGAGTTCACTTATTCGCTTCGCTGAAAATGACAATTATATCTTATTGTCCGATCAGAGCCTTATACTCTGCAACAGCCATTGTATGGCTCTTTACTTCTCCGGGATCCGACATCTGGATCTTCAAAAGCCAACCTGTTCCGTAAGGATCTTTATTGACCATTTCAGGTGTATCATTGATCGCAGTATTGACTTCTGTGATCTTGCCCGATATAGGCGAATAAATATCACTTACCGTTTTTACTGCTTCAACGCTGCCGACGGACTCGCCGGATTTGACATCTTTGCCGCTTGGAATATCAAGATATATCACATCTCCAAGTTCGCCCTGGGCAAAATCAGTGATGCCAATAATTGCAGTATTGCCTTCAACACGAATCCATTCGTGGTCTTTAGTGTAAGTAAGGTTGTCTGGAAAATTCATATTCTTCAGTTTGTAAAAATAAATTATCAATTAGGATTTATAAGTCCTATAGGTCACATAAATCCTATTTCTTCCACTGGAAAGAATCCAGGAAATGCGTATCGAAATCCCCCGCCCTAAAGCGTTCATCGCGCATCAAAGCTTTGTGGAATGGAATCGTTGTATGAATACCTTCGATGACAAACTCTTCAAGCGCCGATTGCATACGGTCGATGGCTTCTTTTCGATCGGCGCCGTAGGCGATAAGTTTGCCGACAAGCGAATCATAATATGGGGGAATAGCATAACCGCTATATGCATGTGAATCGAGTCTTATGCCATATCCTCCGGGTGCGTGATAGCTCTTAATGACTCCGGGTGACGGACGAAAATCATGATCGGTATCTTCAGCATTGATACGGCATTCGATAGCATGCCCCTGCGGCTTCCTCGGCTTCTTAGAAATTTTTCCGCCATCGGCAACATGGAGCTGTTGTTTAATGAGATCGAGTCCGATCACTTGCTCGGTCACGCAATGCTCGACCTGAATGCGCGTATTCATTTCCATGAAATAGAAATTATTATCGGCATCAAGTAAAAATTCTATCGTCCCTGCTCCCACGTAACCGACACTTGCAGCGCCTTTGATGGCAGCATCGCCCATTTTCTGCCTCAAATGTTCCGTCACAACAGGCGAAGGAGATTCTTCGACGAGCTTTTGATGACGCCGCTGAATCGAGCATTCGCGCTCGTTATAATGAACGACGGTTCCGTGCTGATCGCCAAAAACCTGGATTTCAATATGACGCGGCTTTGCAACATAGTGTTCGATATAGACAGCACCGTTACCGAATGCACCGACGGCTTCGGACTGTGCCATCTGCACATTCACTTCAAGATCTTCTTCTTTGGTCACGACGCGCATACCACGTCCACCACCGCCTGCAACAGCTTTAATGATGACGGGAAAACCAATGGCTTTTGCAACTTCTTTCGCTTCGTCAATTGATTCAACAACTCCGTCTGTCCCTGGAACGACAGGCACGCCAGCCTTCTTCATTGTTTCTTTTGCTCGTGCTTTATCGCCCATCGCCTCGATCATATCCGGTGTCGGACCGATAAAAGTAAATCCGGATGCCGTGCAAATATCAGCGAACTCCGCATTCTCCGCTAAAAAACCATAGCCGGGATGAAT